>CAXAYM010000034.1:0-12211 GCA_963973175.1 uncultured Arenimonas sp. | reverse complement strand
ACCGGACGGCCTTCTTCCTGCCAGCGCAGCCAGCTGCCCTCGATCTGGCGCACCTCGATGCCGGCCTCCTCCAGGATGTCCTGGGCGGTGCTGGCACGCTTGCCGCTGCGGCAATACACCAGCACCCAGCGGTCGCGGTCGATCTCGTCCAGGCGCGCCGCCAGCTGGTCGTGCGGGATCAGCACGGCGCCGGGCAGATGGCCCTGGGCGAATTCTTCGGGCGTGCGCACGTCAAGCAGGATCGGCGCGTCGTCACGCGCGGTGATCTCGGCGACCGCGGCGGGTGCCACCGCGGGGCGGCTGGCCAGCGCGGCGCCGGGCAGCGCGACGAGAAGCATCAGGGAAAGCGGAATGAAGCGGCGCATGGCGTCGGCTCCTTCGAATCGGGGCCTTACAGGATATGCCCCGCGGAGGCCGGCTGACCACCCGGACCCGTTCAGTCCCGCGGGAACCGGGCCTCGATTTCGCTGGCCGGCGCGGGCCGGCCGAAGTGGTAGCCCTGCAGCTCGTCGCAGCCCATTTCGCGCAGGAAGTCGGCCTGCTCCTGGGTTTCCACGCCCTCGGCGGCGACCACCATGCGCAGTTCGTGGCCGACGGCGACGATGGTGCGGGCGATGGCCGCATCGGCGGCGTCGCCGGGCAGGTCGGTGACGAAGCTGCGGTCGATCTTGAGCTTGTCGAGCGAAAACTGCTTGAGATAGGCCAGGCTCGAATAGCCGGTGCCGAAATCATCCAGCGACAGCGAGACGCCCAGCGCCTTGATCTCGGCCAGGCGTCCCTTCACGCGATCGACGTTTTCCATCAGCGAACTTTCGGTGAGTTCGATCTCCAGCATCGATCCGGGCACCCCATGTCGGTCCAGGGCCTCGCGCACGCGCCGGACGATGTCGGGCCGCTGCAGCTGGTGGGCCGAGAAATTGATCGCCACGGTGAAGCCTTCCCGGCCCTGGTCGCGCCAGGCGCGAAGCTGGCGGCAGGCTTCGTCCAGCACCCACAGGCCGAGCTCGGGCATCAGCCCCAGGGCCTCGGCGATGGGGATGAACCGTCCCGGCGGCACGGGGCCGAAGTCCGGGCTGTTCCAGCGCAGCAAGGCCTCGAAGCCGGTGATCCGGCGGCTGGCGGCGTCGAGCTGCGGCTGGTAGTGCAGCTGCAGTTCGTTGCGCGAAACCGCCTCGCGCAGCCGCGCGCCGAGCACCAGGCGGTCCTCGAGCTCCTGCATCTGCTGGGTCGAGAATTCGCAGACCAGGTCCCTGCCCTCGCGCTTGGCCCGGCTCATCGCCGCTTCGGCGCGGCGCAGCAGGTCGGTGCCGGTATCGCCGTGCTGCGGCGAACGGGCGATGCCGATGCTGGCGGTCAGGTACAGGCTGTAGCCATCGCCCTCGATCGGCAGGGCCACGGCCTGGCGCAGCGCTTCGGCCACCTGGATCACTTTCTCGCGCGGGGCGTCGGGCACCAGCGCGACGAATTCGTCGCCGGCGAAACGCGCCAGGTAACCGGGGCCACCCAGGACGTCGCGCAGGCGCTCGGACACCAGGCGCAGGGCCTCGTCGCCGATGATGTGGCCCATCGATTCGTTGATCGCGTGGAAATGATCGATGTCGATGAACAGCAGCGACAGTTCGGCGCCTTCCTGTTCGAGCAGGCTGCCGATGGCTGTCTCGAGCATCGGGTACCGGGGCAATGCAGTCACGGGATCGTGGTTGGCCGCGTAGGCGAGTTCGGCCTCGACCTGGCGACGTTCGGTCAGGTCGTTTTGGATGCCGACGAAATGGGTGGTCGCGCCTTCGTCATCACGCACCGGGGCGATGAAGAGATGGTTCCAGAACAGGGTGCCGTCCTTGCGGAAATTCCGCAGGATGACGTTGCAGTCCCCGCCTTCGGAAAGGGCCCGACGCAGGATTTCCAGTTCCGGCTGCTTCGTTTCATTGCCCTGCAGGAAGCGGCAGTTGCGGCCCAGCACCTCTTCCGCGGCGTAGCCAGTGAGCGCCTCGAAGGCGGGATTGACGTACAGGATGGGCAAGTCTTGCGCTTGCGCGTCGGCGATGACGATGCCATTCATGCTCGATTCCACGGCCCGCTCGAGCAGGAGCAGGCGTTCCTGCGTCGTCCGCTGATCGGTGATGTCGTGGGCGATCACCATCCGGCAGGTCTTGCCGTTGAGTTCGATCGGGTGTCCGGTGACTTCGGCCCAGATGAGGCTGCCGTCCTTGCGCCGGTGCCGCCAGACACCCGCGCTGCCCGACAGCCCCGCATGGCCGGGCAGGTAGTCCCGCAGCCGCTGCGATTCATCGGGGTCTCGGATGTCGAAGATCGTCATGCCTTCGAGCTCTTCGCGGCTGTAGCCGTAGTTGGCCACCATCGCCTCGTTGACGGCCACGAAACGGAAATTCGCGGCGTCATAGACCCAGATCGGGAAGGGGTTGAGCTCGAACAGCTGCCGGTAGCGCCGCTTGGCGTCCTCGATCTGGGCGACCTGGCGCGCGCGTTCGGCGGCGTAACGCAGGGAGCGCGCGAGCTTCTCGGCGTCGATATTGCCCTTGACCAGATAATCGGAAGCGCCCGCTGCAAGCGCCTCGCGGTCCACGTCGGGGTTGCCCTGGCCGGTGAGCATGATCACCGGGCGATGGGCGCTGCGCTCGCTGACCGCCATGCGCACCAGATCCATGCCATTGTCCGGACCGAGGTGGTAGTCGACCAGGAATACGTCGTGCTTGCTGGCCCGCAGCGCGGCCACGCCTTCGGCCAGGGTTGCGACCCAGTCCAGCTCGAAACGCCCCTGCGGGAACTCCGCCAGCAGGTCGCGCAGGATCAGGAAGTCCTCTTCGTCGTCGTCGACGACCAGGACCCGGAGCACGGCCTCGTTCAAGGAGCCCGGCCCCCCGCATCGGGCGGCAGGTCGACCACCTGCAGCCAGTACTTGCCCAGGGTCTGCACGACCTCGAGCAGGGCGGCAAACGTCACCGGCTTGCTGATGAACGAATTGACGCCGTCCCGGTAGCTGCGCACGACATCCTCTTCCGCCTTCGACGTCGTCAGGATGACCACCGGGATCGAGCGCAGCCGTGGGTCGGCCTTGATCTCGCGCAGCACCTCGCGGCCATCCTTGCGCGGCATGTTCAGGTCCAGCAGCACCAGGCCCGGCATCGGGTAGGCGGTGTCATCGTCGTACCTGCCGCGGCGGTTCAGGTAGTCCAGCAGCTCCTCGCCGTCGGTGACGAATTGCAGCGGATTGTGCAGCCGGCACTCGGCGAAGGCCTCCCGGGTCATGAGGCGATCGTCCGGGTCATCATCCGCCATCAGGATGGTGATGGGCTGGCGCGCTGCATTCATCGCGGGATGCTGTCCTTGTCCTGGCGACTCCGACTCTACGTTTCCGAGAGCGGGACCGCCAGCCCGCCTTGTCCGGCCGGCTGGCGCTCCGGCAGCCGGACCACGAAGGTCGAACCCTCGCCGGGCCGCCCCTCGGCGCGGATCCCGCCGCGGTGGCGCTCGACGATCCGTCGGACGATCGCCAGGCCGATGCCGGTGCCCTCGTAGTCCTGGCGGGCATGGAGCCGCTGGAACGGCGCGAACACCTTCTCGGCATGCCGGGGTTCAAAACCGATGCCGTTGTCCTCGAAACGCAGGATCCAGCCCGGACCGTCCACCCCGGCGTCCTTTTCAGCAGACACCTTCACGCGCGGCGGCCGGTCGGGCGAGCGGAACTTCAGGGCGTTCGACAGCAGGTTCTGGAACAGCTGGCGCATCTGGGTGGCGTCGGCCTCGATCGTCGGCAGCGGACCGGCTTCGATGCGACCGCCGCTGGCTTCCAGGCTGGCCTCGAGGTCGTCCACCACGCCGGCGAAGACGCCATCGAGCTTCACCTGGGTGAATGGCTTGCCGCGCGCAGCCACCCGGGAATAGGCCAGCAGGTCGTTGATCAGCACCTGCATGCGCGTGGCGGCCTTGCTGGTGCGGTCCAGGTAGTCCTGGGCCTCGTCGGCCAGGGAAGCGGCATGGCGCTGCTGCAGCCGGTCGGCGAAGGCGCGGATCTTCCGCAGTGGCTCCTGCAGGTCGTGTGAGGCGATGAAGGCGAAGTCCTGCAGCTCGCGGTTGCGTGCGTTGAGGTCGGCCAGGGTCTGGCGCAGCGTCGCCTCGGCCTGCAGGCGCTGGGTGATGTCACGGCCCACCGCGTAGACCAGGCCGTCGCTCGACGGCGCCGACATCCACTCCATCCAGCGCACGCCGCCATCCTTGCGGACATACCGGTTCATGAAGCTGATATTGACCTGCTCGCCCTGGCCCAGGCTGCGGGACCGGTCTCGCGTGGCCCCCCGGTCGTCCGGGTGGATGAACTCCAGGATTGGCCGCGAAACCAGCTCCTCGCGGCTGTAGCCGGTGATGTCCGCCAGCATCTGGTTCACCTGCACCCAGCGGCCCGTGCTGGGGTCATAGACGACGAAGACCTCCAGCGACATCTCGAAGAAGCGGTCGCGCACCTGCAGCTTCGCCAGCAGGCGTGCCCGCTCGATGGCGATGACCGCCATCTGGGAGAACTGCAGCGCCACCTGCTCGTCGTCCTCGGTGAACTCGCCCCGGAGCTTGTCGCTCAGCTGCAGGATGCCCAGCGTCTTGCCGTCGCTGCCCACCATCGGCACCGCCAGCCAGCCGCGCATTGGCGGATGCCGTTCCGACTCGGGCCCGAAATTGCGCCAGCGGGGATGCGCCTCCAGTTCGGCCTGGGTCATGCGCACCGGCTGCTGGCGCTCACCCACCATCGCGTAGATCCCGCTGCCGTCGATGGGCACGTCGTACTCGCGCCACTGCGCGTACTTGTCCGAAAGCGACACGGCATTGAGCATCTGGCCGGCGCCGTCGCTCGTTTCCACGCTCACCACCGCCTGGTGCGCGCCGAGGATCTCGCGCGCCCGGTCCACCAGTTGCTGGTAGAGCGTTTCCTCGTCGAGGTCGCGGTTGACCGAGATCGACGCCTCGCTCAGGCGGTGCAGCTGCTGGCTCAGGGTTTCCGAGGCCTCAAGCGCATCGGACAGCTCGCGCTGGTGCTTGCGCAGCAGGCTGATGTCCTGGGCGATGCCGAACACGCCGGTGACCCGCCCGTCGACGATGATCGGCAGGTTGCTCACGCGCATCTCCACCGTGCGGCCATCCGCGGTCAGCCCGGTCATTTCGTAGCTGCGCGATTCGCCCTGGGTCGCCACCACGAAATGGGCCCGGACCATGTCCCGTTCGGACTCCAGCACGTACTCGTAGAACGGGCGGCCGAGGATGTCGGCCGGACGCATGCCGCCGATCCGCTGGAACTGCTCGTTGACCTCGGTGAACCGGCCCTCCAGGTCGAGCGAGTACACCACGTCCGGGTGTTCGTCGAACAGGGAGCGGAAGCGCTGCTGGCCCGTGCTGATCGACTGGAAGGCGGCATCGTGTTCGATCGCCACCGCGCAGAGCGCCGCAAGGCCGTCGATCATTTCGAGTTCGGCCTCGACCGGCTCGCGCTTTTCGCGGTAGTAGGTCGCGAAGGTCGCCACGACCCGGCCGTCGGATGCCTTGACCGGCGTGGACCAGCACGCCTTGAGCCCATGCGGCTGCACGAGCGGCAGGTAGTCCGCCCACAGCGGGTCGGTGTCGATGTCCGACACCACCACGCGTTCGCCGCGGAAGGCGGCGGTACCGCAGGATCCCGCCATCGGGCCGATCGCCAGGCCATGGATGGCGGCGTTGTATTCCGAGGGCAGGTTGGGCGCGGCGCCCACCCGCACATGCGTGCCGGCCTCGTCGAGCAGCAGTACCGAACTGAGCGCACCGGGCATCTGGCGCTCGGCCAGGCGCACCAGGGCCATCAGGCTCTCGCCCAGCGGCCGCCGGGCCGCGATGCCCGCCAGGATGCGCCGCTGGCCATCCTCCAGCGCCTGCGCCCGCTTGCGCTCGGTGATGTCCTGGACGCTGCCGGCCAGCTTCCAGGGCTTGCCCTGGTCATCGCGCAGCAACCGGGCGCGTTCGTGCACGTAGCCGACGCCTCCGCCGGGCAGGACGATGCGGTGCTCGACGTCCAGGTCGCCCCTGCCGGCGACCGCGCGCGCCTGCGCTTCCTGCAGCATGGGCAGGTCGTCCGGGTGCACGCGCGCCGCGAACGCCTCGAAATTGCCCGCGAACTCTTCCGGGCGCACCTGGAAAAGCCGGAAGACCTCGTCGGACCAGGTCAGCTCATTGGCCGGGATGTCCAATTCCCAGGCGCCCATGCGGGCCACCTGCTGGGCGCGCTGCAGGCTGGCCTTGGCCTCCTGCAGCGCCTCGGACTGGCGGCTGGCCTCGGTGACGTCGCGGGCGACGGCGAACATCATCCGGTCCCGCGCCGACCACACCGCCGACCACTGCATCGCCACCACCCGCCCGTCCTTGCGCACCACCCGGTTGCGGAAATCCACCGTCGGCCGGCCGGCCAGGATCGCCGCGCCCTCGCGCAGGGTGTGCGCGCGGTCGTCGGGATGCGCGAGGTCGAAATAGGCCCGGCCAACCAACTCCCCCGGCGTGAAGCCCCACACCGACTCCGAGGCATGGGACACCTGGGTAAAGCGGCCGTTGGCATCGAGCACGCAGATCACATCGAGCGAGTTCTCGAGCACCAGGCGGTTCATCACCAGCGATTGTTCGAGCCGCCGGGAAAGTTCCCGCAGCGCGTTCTCGGCATGCTGCTGCTCGGTGGTGTCCTGGACGGCGCCCGATATCGACACGGGCTCGCCCTGGGCATCGCGCACCAGGGTGCCCAGTTCCCGCACCTGGCGCGTCTCACCGTCGGGATGAAGTACGCGGTAGTGGATCTCGAGGTCGGTCCCGTCGCCCGCCTTGAGCTTGAGCCGCGACTCCTCGAGCTGCTTGCGGTCCTCGAAATGCACGCGCTTGAGCAGCTCGGGGAAACTGCGGATGGACTGGCCCGGACCCAGCCCGAAGATCGACTCCGCCTCATCGGAAAGCGTCAGCTCGCCCGTGGCCAGGTCCTGTTCCCAACTGCCCAGGCGCGCCAGGCGCTGCGCGCGTTCGGAAGCGGCCCGGGCCTGGCGGGCCGTCGCCTCGGCGCGCTTGCGGTCGGAAATGTCCTGGAAGTAAACGGCCAGGCCCTGCGGATGGGGATAACAGCGCGCGATGAACCAGCCGTCGAGCGGCGGGAAATACACTTCGAACTCGCCGGCGACGCCCCGGGTGACCGCCGCGCGGAACTGCTCTTCGATGATCGTATCGCGCGCCTCGGGGAAGGCCTCCCAGACGCTCCGGCCCACCAGTTCGGCGCGCGGCCGCCGCATCAGCTGCTCGGCCCGCGGGTTGACGAACACGAAGCGCCAATCACGGTCCAGGGTATAGAAGGCGTCACTGATGCTCTCGAACACCGAGGAAAGTTCCTGCTCGGCCTGTTCGAGCGCGAGCCGCGCATGTTCTGCCGCCAGCACCTGCTCCCCGAGCTCGCGTCCGCGCCGTTCGGCCACCTCCGCGCGTGCGCGCGCCAGCCCGGCCAGCCGCAGGGCCAGCGCCACCAGACCGCCGGTGAGCAGGCCGGTGAACAGCAGCACGTTGGCCAGGGGCGTGGCGGACGTTGTATCGGGCCAGACCACGAGCTGGATGGTCGCGCCCGCGCCCCGCACCGGCCGGGTCATTGGCAGGTCGTTGGGCGGCGGCGTCCCGCGCGCGTAAAGAAGCTGGTCGCGATAGCGAAGTTCCAGCGCGTTGTCCGGCACCACGTTCGCCAGGACGTTCGAGAACAGGGGCTCGTACTTCACCACCGAGACGATGAAACCCTGGGTTTCGCCGCCGCGCAGGATCGGCGCGGCCAGCAGCTCACCGACGCTGCCGTCGAGCAGCCCGAGCGGCGGCGACTCCCCGACTTCGCCGGTCCTGCGGGCTGTTTCGAACAGCTGCCGGCGCATGGGTTCGAAGTCGAGCGTCCGGCCGAGCATGTCCACGCCCTCGCCCGGCCGGCTGACCTGACGCAGGACCCGGGCGTCGGAGCTGGTCCAGATCATCGACACGAAGGCCGGGAAGTCTTGCAGATAGATGGAGGCGTCGAGCTCGAACAGGTCCAGCCGCTCCGCCTCGCCGACCCTGTCGGCCATGCGCAGCGCCATGCGCCGCAGGGCATTGCGCCGGTCTTCCACGCCGCTCTGGATGGCCTGCTCGACCAGGTCCGCCTGGCGTTGGAGCAAGGCCTCGCGCCGGCTGGCCTGGTCGCGGTCGATGGCGAACCACACCAACAGCGACACGCCGATCGTTGCGGCCGCCAGGACCAGCGGCAGCCAGCCGGCCCGCTGGCTCAGGGTGCGGCGATATTCGGATCCGCCGGCGCCCAGGCCAACGCCGATGAGCAGCATCGCCACTGCCGTCATCAAGGCCATCGGCGTGTACGCGCCCCAGCCACGCAGCACCGGCACCTGCATCAGGTAACCCGCCAGCACGATCAGGGCGATCACCGTGACGACGAAACCGCAGGCCCAGGTCGCCGACCAGCGTGCAGGACTGCCCTTGCCCCCGGCGGGCGCCAGTGCGATGCCCAGGCAGGCCAGCAGGTAGGCGGTGGCGGTGTTGGGCGCCATGCGTCCGGGCACGACACCTTCCGCGACGATGCCATGGCGGATCAGCCACTCGCCGCTCCCCAGGAGCAGCCCGGTGTATTCCTCCAGCAGGCTGGCGACGCAGACGATGACCACCGGGGCCAGCGGCAGCAGGGCCAGGTTGCGATGCCCGCCCGCGAGCAGGCGCAGCGAGATGGCGATCAGCAGGGCCGACAACGCGGTATTGAACTGCATCGGCACGTAGTCGGTGCCACCCTGCACGACGTAGGGCAGGTGCAACCACCAGCCGGTCATCACCAGCAGGGCCAGGCCCGCCAGCAGCGCCGTGCAGATGCGCAGCATGCGGAATGGTCCCGGCACCAGGTCGCGCGCCATCAGCCAGCTGCCCAGCGCCAGGTAGGCGAGGATCGATCCCAGGCCCAGGGCGAGCGTGCCCGGCGGCGAGTCATCGAAAACCGAGAGCAGCGAAAGCAGCGCCAGCGCCACCAGGAACCCGCCGAGGGAGCGCGCCACCAGCCCGACCGCCGGCGCCGCGCCGCCGACTCTCGCGCCCACCCCGATGGCCGCCGCCATCGCCGCCAGCCAGGGGGCGGGATTACGCAACTCCCCCGTCGTCGACGCCGGCCAGGCCAGCCAGAGCACGGCCAGGCTCGCGAACCCCAGTGCCCAGGCCAGGATCATCCAGCTGCGACGATCGGCCCGGCAGTAGACGCCGGCACCCGCCAGCAGCGGCGCCGCCAGGGACAGTGCGCCCGGCCAGCCACCGGGCAGCGCATCGCTCCACAGCAGCCACTCCAGCAGCGCGACGAGCAGGGGCAAGCCGGCAAGTGCCAGCACGGCACGCTCGACGGGCGACTCGATGGTTGGCGTGGCCCGGTTCCCGATGCGATCACTCTCCATGCGTGATGCAGGCCTCCCTGGTGCCGGCTCCCGGAATCGAACCGGGGACCTACCGCTTACAAGGCGGTTGCTCTGCCTGCTGAGCTAAGCCGGCTTTCCCGGAGAGTCTAGCGGGTTGCGCGCGGCGCTAGTTGCATTCGGCAACGCGCGCCTCGACGCCCCGAGGTTGGCCCAGGGCGGCCGACCAGTCCAGCCCCGGCCCCGCGACCAGGTCGATCCACCACTGCGTCGCCTGCTCGGTGCGGGCCTCGAGCTGGGCGCTGAAACCCTGCGCGGCGATTTCGTCGCGGCGCCTTTGCGCATTGGCCAGTTCATTGAACATGCCCAGGGAGACGGTGTTTTCCTGGTCGCCGGCGGTGACGACGTAGTAGTCGCGCACGCCGCGCGCCGCCAGCTGCCGCGCCGCCGCCAGCGCCTGCTCGCGGCTGGCCGAGGCAGGCAGGAAAACGCGGTAGCCGCGCACTTCGGTGGCCGGCAGCTCGCGGTACTGGATGCGGGCGGCCAGCGGCGTCAGGGCGTTCATCGCCGCCCGCAGTTCGGCGGGCGTATCGAACGGACCCAGGCTCATGCACACGGGCTGCTCGGGCATCGGCACCGGTACGCCGGCCAGTTCGATGGCGTCGGGCGTGGCGGGAACGTCCGCCTCGCCCAGCAGCACCAGGCCGCCGACGCCGTTTTCAAGCGGCGGCGGCGCCACGACCTCGGCGGGCCGGTGGAAAAACCACCACAGCCCCACGGCCAGGTTCATGCAGGCCAGCAGCACCACGATGCCCCGGGTGATCATCGTTCGGTTGCTCCCACTTGCGCGGCGTAGACCGCCAGTCCTTCCAGCACCAGGGCTGGCGCCGCTTCGACATCCAGTTCCAGCGCCTCGGCGAGCCGTGCGCTGCCACCGCCACCCAGCAGGACCCGTGGCGTCTTGCCCAACAGGCGCGTGGCCTCGCGCTGGCTGCGTTCGACCAGGCCCGCCGCGGCGCCCAGGCTGCCTCCGGCCAGGGCGTCGGCGGTGTCGGTGGCGAAGGCATGCGCTTCGCCGCCGGCATAGGCCAGGGCCGGGAAACGCGCCGCCAGCGCGGCGCGCATGTGCTCGGGGCTCGGCGCGATGACGCCGCCGCGATGCAGGCCTTCGTCATCCAGCAGGTCCACCGTGAGCGCGCTGCCCGCCGACACCAGCAGCCAGGGGCCCGGCCCGCGCGAGCGTGCCGCCAGCAGGGCCAGGAAACGGTCCACGCCCAGGCGCGAGGGTTCGGCGTAGGCGATGCGCACGCCGGCCGCTTCCGGCAAGGTGCGCGCGCGCTGGGCCGGGCAGCCGTGGCGGGCCACGTGTTCGGCCACGATGGCGGTGACCTCGGAGCCGGCGACCGATGCCAGCCAGCAGGTGTCGCCGGGGCGGATCCGCTCGAGCCAGGGCTGCAGCGTGGCCGGGAAATCGGTAGCACCGTGCGACCAGGCCTGCACGTCGCCCACGCCCCCCTTTCCAGGCCACGCGGCCACCTTCAGGCGGGAATTGCCGAGGTCGAGCAGCCAGTTCATGCCGGGCGCAGGCTCGTTTCGCCGGCGTGGCACCGGCGCTCGCCGTCGGCGGTGCGCAGGCGCAGCGCGCCTTCGGCGTCGATGCCCAGGGCGATGCCGTCGATCGCGCGGCCGCCTTCCTCGAGGCGAACGGCCCGACCGGCCAGCAGGTCCAGCTTCGACCAGGCCTGCTGCCAGGGCGGGAAGCCCTCGTTCTCGTAATTGGCCAGCAGCGGCACCAGGGCATCGAGCAGGGCCACGCACAGCGGGTTGCGACCCGGCGGCGTCGGAGACAGCGACGCCAGGTCGCACCAGGGCTGGTCGATGGCCGCGCCGGCCGGGGCCGGCATCGCCACGTTCAGGCCCAGGCCGACCACCACCTGCAGCGGACCGGCGGCGTCGCCGCGCAGTTCGACCAGGATGCCGCCCAGCTTGCGGCCGTCGGCCAGCAGGTCGTTTGGCCACTTCAGGCCGACCCGGTCGAAACCCATCGCATGCAGCACCTGCGCGGTGGCGGCGCCCACCGCCAGGCTCAGGCCCTGGAGCGCGCCGATGCCGGCGTCGAAACGCCGCGAGAGACTCAGGTACACATGCGCGGCCAGCGGCGAGACCCAGGGCCGCCCGCGCCGCCCGCGCCCGGCCGTCTGGCGTTCGGCCAGCCAGGCGTGCACGCCCACCGGCGGCGCCGGGTGGCGCAGGGCTTCGGCATTGGTGGAGTCGATCTCGAAATGCAGGTCCAGGCCGGCCAGCAGGTCGCGGGTGGCCGGCGCCAGTCCGGATTGGAGCCGGCCGGCGTCGAGCAGGTCCGGCGTCCGCGCCAGCGCGTAACCGCGGCCGGGCGCCGCGGCGACATCCACGCCGGCGGTGCGCAACGACTGGATGCGTTTCCACACCGCGCTGCGGGTGATGCCCAGTTCGGTCGCGAGCGCCGCGCCGGAGGCTGGCCCCGACGCCAGGCGTGCCAGCAGCGCCTGGTCGCTCACGCCCGGCTCCGGCGCAGCAGTCGCACGCGTTCGAAACGCGGCTCGGTGCCGGCGCGCAGGCGCGCCAGATTGCCGCGGTGGGTGAACACCAGGAACAGGGCGAGCGCGATCGTGAACACCAGGCGCACCGGCCCGGCGTCCGTCGCCAGCGCCAGCGGCACCAGGACCAGCCCGGCGAGCACCGTCGACAGGCCGACGTAACCGCTGGCCACCAGCACCAGCAGCCAGGCCCCGATCATCACCACGACCGCAATCGGCCAA
>CAXAYM010000033.1:0-12251 GCA_963973175.1 uncultured Arenimonas sp. | reverse complement strand
GGGACTGGCCGCCACCCGCGATCACGCGGTGCCGGCAGACGCCCGGCTGTTCCCGCTGCTGATCGACCAGGCGCCGGAACCGCTTGAGCTGGACTTCGTGCGCAAGGACGGCGAAACCGTGCCCGTGCTGCTGGCGACCTCACCGGTGCGCGATGCCGCGGGAAAGACGGCCGGCTACCTGGCCGTGGGCACCGACCTCACCCAGATCAGGCAGCTCGAACAGCGCCTTCGCGCCAGCGAAACCCGCGCACTCGAGGCCAGCGAGGCCAAGTCCAACTTCGTCGCCGCGATGAGCCACGAGATCCGCACGCCGATGATCGGCGTCACCGGCATGCTCGAGGTGCTTTCGCACAGCCGCCTCGACGAGGACCAGCGCCGCACGATCGCCGTCATCCAGCAGTCGGCGCGTTCGCTGCTGCAGATCATCGGCGACATCCTGGATTTCTCGAAGGTGGAGGCCGGCCGACTGGAGCTGTCGCCGACCACGGTATCGCTGCCGCGGCTGCTGCAGTCCACGGTGGCCAACTTCAGCGGCTCGGCATCGAGCAAGGGCCTGGTCCTGCTGTGCAACGTGGACGATCGCATCGGTCCGGCGCATCGGGCCGATGGCCTTCGGCTGCGCCAGGTGCTCGGCAATTTCCTGTCCAACGCGATCAAGTTCACCGAAAAGGGCATGGTCGAGGCAGCGCTGGAATGGAAGGGCCGGGAAGGCGACGGCGACCGCCTCCGCTTCCGGGTGACCGACACCGGCATCGGCGTCACCAACGAGCAGCAGGCGCGCCTGTTCCAGCCCTTCTCCCAGGCCGAAGGCAGCACGACACGGCGCTACGGCGGCACGGGCCTGGGCCTGGTGATCTCCCGGCGCCTGGCGGAGCTGATGGGCGGCGAGATCAGCATGGAAAGCACGCCCGGCGCCGGCACCACCGTTTGTCTCGACCTGGTGTTGCCGCGCGGCGTGGAGGCCGACATCGAACCCGAGGCCCCGGCCGACCCGAGCCAGGGTTTCCTGGCCCGGCCACTGCCCGACGTCGAGCAGGCGCGGGCCGAAGGCAGCCTGGTGCTGATCGTCGATGACCACCCCACCAATCGCCTCGTCGTCGCCCGGCAGCTGGCCCTGGCCGGGTACGCCAGCGAAAGCGCGGAGGACGGCCGCAAGGGCCTGGAGGCCTGGCGCACGGGGCGTTATGCCCTGGTGCTGTCTGACGTGCACATGCCGGTGATGGACGGCTACGAATTCGCCCGCGCCCTGCGCGAGGAGGAGGCGGCCCGGAACCTCAAGCACACCCCGGTGATCGCCCTGACCGCCGCCGCCCTGAAGGGCGAGGCCGAGCGCTGCCTTGCCGCCGGCATGGACGCCTACCTGGCCAAGCCGGTGTCGATCCCCGAACTGGTGGCGGCCCTGCAGCGCTGGCTGCCGCATACGGTGCCGCTGGCGGCCGACGTCCGGCCGGGCACGCCGCTGCCCCAGGTGTCGGGCGATCCCCTGCCGCTGGACCCGGCGGTGCTGGCGCCGCTGACCGGCGGCGATCCCGCGGAAACCAAGGCGCTGCTGGACGATTTCATGGACACCACCGCCCAGGACCTGCAGGAGCTGCAGGTCGCGCGGGCCGCCGGCGACCTGGACGCGCTGGCGCGGCAGGCGCACAAGATCAAGGGTGCCGCACGCCTGGTGGGGGCCGGACCGCTGGCCGAGGCGGCGCTGGCCGCCGAGACCGCGGCGAAGTCAGGGGACTGGGCCCAGGTGCTGCCGGCCTGTGCCGACGTGGCGACCGCGGTGGAGCGACTGCGCCGCCACATCGGCTAGGACGGGCTCAGTAACCGGCGGCCTGGCCGTCCTCGCGGCTTTCCGACGCGCCGGCATACACCCCGGTTTCCGGATCGCGCGCGATCGCCTGGTAGCCGCCGTAGGGGCCGTCGGCGAACTCGATGCGGTGGCCCTTGCGCATCAGCGCGCGGATGGTCTCGTAGGGAAAGCCGGTTTCCAGGTTGAGCACGCCGCCATCGTTCATCGCGACGACCTGGCCGGCCGGGTCGGTGCTGCCGTCGTGCTGGATGCGCGGCGCGTCGCCGGCTTCCTGCAGGTTCATCCCGAAGTCCACCAGGTTCATCACGATCTGCGCGTGGCCCTGCGGCTGCATCGCGCCGCCCATCAGGCCAAAGCTGACCCAGGGTTTGCCGTCCCGGGTGATGAAGGCCGGAATGATCGTGTGGAAGGGCCGCTTGCCCGGCGCGAAGGTGTTGGGGTGGCCTGCCTTGAGCACGAACTGCTCGCCGCGGTCCTGGAAGATGAAGCCCAGTCCCGGCGGCGCCATGCCGCTGCCCATGCCCCGGTAGTTGGACTGGATCAGCGAGACCATCATGCCGTCCTTGTCGGCGGTGGTCAGGTAGATGGTGTCGCCGTGCTGCAGGATGCCGGCATCGACCGACCTGGCCGCCCGATCCGGGTTGATCAGGGCGCGACGCTTGGCGGCGTATTCGGGCGAGACCAGTTCACGCACCAGCGCGGCGGCCTTTTCGCGGTTGCCATCGCGGGCGGGGAAATAATCCGGGTCGGCATACCAGCGGGCGCGGTCGGCGAAGGCCAGCTTCTTGGCCTCGACGAACAGGTGCACGTGTTCGGGGCTGCCGAAGGGAATCTGAGAGAAGTCGTAGCCTTCGAGGATCTCGAGGATCTGCAGCGCCGCGATGCCCTGGCCATTGGGCGGCAGCTCCCAGACATCGACGCCCCGGTAGTTGGCGCTCACCGGCTCGACCCACTCGCCCTCGTGCGCGGCGAGGTCTTCGTAGCGCAGGAACCCGTCGTGCTCGCGGAAATAGGCGTCGATCGTGCGGGCGATCTCGCCCTTGTAAAAGGCGTCGCGGCCTTCGCGCCCGATGGTTTCGAGCGTATTGGCCAGGTTCGGGTTCTTCCACAGCTCGCCGGTGCGCGGCGCGCGCCCGTCGATGGTGAACTGCTCGCTGAATCCGGGCCACTTCGACAGCACCGGCACGCTGCGGTTCCAGTAATAGGCGATGGTGTCGTGCACCGGGTGGCCTTCGCGGGCGTAGCGCACGGTGGGTGCCAGCACCTCGGCCATCGGCAGCTTGCCGAAGCGGCCATGCAGGGCGAACCAGCCGTCCACCGCGCCCGGTACCGTCACCGGCAGCGGGCCGTGGGAAGGCACCGAGGCGTGGCCGTTGTCCTGGAACCACTTCAGCGTGAGCCCGCGTGGCGAGCGGCCGGAGCCGTTGTAACCGTGCAGCTTCTGCGTCTTCGGATCCCAGACGATGGCGAACAGGTCGCCGCCGATGCCGTTGCCGGTGGGCTCCATCAGCCCCAGCGCGGCATTGGCCGCGATGGCGGCGTCCGCGGCGCTGCCGCCGCGCTTCATCACGTCCAGCGCGACCTGCGTCGCCAGCGGGTGGGACGTGGCCGCCATGGCCTCCGGGGCGTAGACCACGGAACGGGTGGCAAACGGGGCCCCGGTGATCCGGTCGGCGCCCGTGGCCAGCGCCGGGACCAGCAGGGCGCCGGCCAGCGCGTTGACGATGAATCGATTTGCGGCTTTCATGGGCATCCCCTTGGTGGCGCCGAGCGAGGCGAAACGTGTTCCAGATTACCCCGGCCTTTGCCGTCCCGCTCGTCATCGCCAAGCTCGATGACTGCCAAACGCTGAACGCTCAGTTGCGCGAACTGTTCCTCGAGAAAGAGGCCCAGGGCGACAAGTACCGCAACCCCGAGCCGATGGTGTACCGGAACAACGCGCTGTTCGAGAGCAACTTCCGTCTGTTCGACTGGCCGCAGGCCTGCATCGCCACGCTACGGACCTTCTGCTACCGAAACCTCTATCGGGCCATCGGCGAGCTCAACGGCTACGACCAGGCGATGCTGCAGAAGCTGCACATCTCGGTCGAGTCGTGGTTCCACATCGCCCGGCGCGGCGGCTATTTCGGCGCCCACAACCACGCGATGCACTCGTGGTCGGGCGTGTATTGCGTCAAGCACGAGGACGACGATCCGAAATCCAGCAGTGGCCTGCTCACCTTCCTTCATCCCAACGGCGCCAGTTCGATGTTCCTGGACATGGCCCTGGCCAGCATGAAGCCGCCCTACGCGCTCAGCCCGCGCATGCTGCGGCTCGAGCCAGGCCAACTCGTGCTGTTCCCGTCCTGGCTGCTGCACGAGGTGCTGCCCTACGAGGGCAGCAGCGAACGCATCACCGTCGCCTTCAACGCACGTTTCGCGGTCGAGGGCGCCCGCCCGGCCAACGTGCCCCTGGGCTGAGCGGGGACCCCGGCCCGGATGGCCGCCTTCTGGCTGATCCTGGCGATGCTGGCGCTGGGCCTGCTGTTCCAGCGCCTGCGCAGCTTCCCGGACAACGCGCCGGAGGTGCTGAACAAGGTCGTGCTTTACGTTTGCCTGCCGGCGGCGGTGCTGCGTTATGCGCCGCGGCTGGAGCTTGGCCCCGACGTGCTGGCCGTGGCCGCGGTGCCCTGGGCGCTGCTGGGCGCCACCGTGGTGCTCGTGGGGCTGACCAGCCGCCTGCTGCGCCTTCGCCGCGACGAGCACGCGGTCTTGCTCCTGTGCGTCGCGCTGGGCAACACCAGCTTCCTGGGTTATCCGCTGGTGCGTGCGCTGCTGGGCGAGGACGCGCTTCCGTATGCGGTGATCTACGACCAGTTCGGCGCCTTCCTCATCCTTTCCACGTTCGGCCTCTACGTGCTGGCGCGCTACGGCGGCGACGCCGAGCCGACCTGGCGCGACATCGCCCGTCGCATCGTCACCTTCCCGCCCTTCCTGGCGATGGTTTTTGGCTTGACGCTGATGCCGGCGGATCCGCCAGCGTGGATCGCCGGTGGCCTTCAGCGGCTCGCGGATGCGCTGCTGCCACTGGTGGTGCTGGCGATCGGCCTGGGCCTGAAGCTGAAACTGCCCCGCGACGAGCTCAAGCCCCTCGCCGCGGGCCTGGCACTCAAGCTCGTGCTGATGCCCGTTCTGGCGCTGCTGATGGTCATCTGGCTGCCACTTGACGCCGTCGCGCACGACACCGTGGTGCTTGAGTCCGCGATGCCGCCAATGATCACCGCCGCGGCGTTAGCGATATCGCACAGATTGGCGCCCGGCCTCGCATCGGCCTTGGTCGGCTATGGCATCCTGTTTTCACTGGCCACGTTGCCCGCCTGGGCGTGGCTGTTGACGCGCATCTGAGCACGCGCACGAAAGAGCAGGAGCAAAGTCCATGAAAATCCGTTCGATACTTTCGGCGCTGGTGCTGGTTTGCGCTTTCACAGCCAACGCGGAAGAAACCGATGGCGCGAACGCGATGGCGCGGGTGCAGCTGGCCGCTGCGAACGTACCGGGCGACCTGCTTTCGGACGCGTACCTGGTTGAAATGCTTGATGTCCAGCTGCAGGTGAACGCCAGCGGGGATTCGCTGGACCCCGCGCTGCTCGAAGAGATGATGACGACGCGGGACCGACTGAGGCAGCGCGTCGACGTGGGCCTCCAGGACGAGCCCGCTCTGCTGGCTACGCTGGGTAACTGCCTGGGCCGCTACAAGGACGGATCAGACTGCGCTGACAGGATGCAGAGGATGGCCGAAGCGGCGCATGCGAACGGGTACTACCATTTCGTATTGGCCAATGTCGCCGCGGACGAGGGAGACGCCGAAGGCTTCTCGCGCGAGGTGGCGAAGATGCGCGAGTCGAAAGTATTCACACCGGTCTTCCTGGCCGTTTTCTCCTCGCTGTACGAGCGCTACCGCCGGGTACCCGACGCGCTTTGGCGCCAGGGCGAAGATCCCTACGGGCCCGTGGCCGGGGCAGGCGTACTGGCGATGGCCCAGGCCGCCGCTGTGGCCTTGCCGGCCTACAGCAAGCTCTTGCGATTCTGCGACGCCGCCGAAGGTGAGACACGCCAGGACTGTTACGCGGTGGGCAAACAATTGGCCCGCACAAGCCCGGTCCTGCTTGAACAGGGCATTGGCCTGGCGCTCCTGGAAAAGCTGGGGGATGAATCGGACCTGGCCATGGTTCGGGAACGCCGGCGTGAAGTTCGCTGGCTGCAGGGCGCCTTGGCGGGCTTTGATGAGCAGCTCGACGACAGTCAGATGGGACAGTACTTCGATATCTTCGCGCGCGAGGGCGAGTTCGCCGCAATTCGCTACGCCGCGACGGCCATGGGACGATCCCTTCAGCCGCCCGTGGATTGGCAGCCCTGAGCCCCAAGGGAAGGCTTCGCGGCTGAAGCCGCTCCTACAGGGGGCGTCAGTCGGCGGGGACGGTGCGGCCGTGGGCCCAGGTGCGCAGGGCGTGGACCTGTTCGGCCATCAGTACGCTCAGGGGTCGCGTGGCGCCGACTTCGGCGACCACGCGCGCTTCGTCGACTGGCACGCCGTCGGCGTGCGCGGCGTAAAGCGCGCTGACGACGGCCTGTTCGATCTCGGCGCCTGAAAAACCGTCCGCGGCCGTGGCCAGGGCGTCGAGCGAGAAACCCTCCCAGTCCACTTCGCGCTTTTGCAGGTGCAATCGGAAGATTTCGGCGCGGGCGGCATGGTCGGGCAGGTCGACGAAGAAGATCTCGTCGAAGCGGCCCTTGCGCAGCAGTTCCGGCGGCAGGTCGTTGACCGCGTTGGCAGTGGCGACCAGGAACACCTTGGACTTGCGCTCGGCCATCCAGGTCAGGAAATAGCCGAGTACGCGCCGCGAAACGCCGCCGTCTTCGCTGCTGCCCGAGGCGGCCAGGCCCTTCTCCAGCTCGTCGATCCACAGCACGCAGGGAGAAAGCTGCTCGGCCGAGGCCAGCGCGTCGCGCAGGTTCTTCTCGGTTTCGCCGTGGTACTTGTTGTACAGCGTGCCGAAATCCAGCCGCACCAGCGGCACGCCGAAACCACCGGCCACCGCCTTGGCCGCGAGCGACTTGCCGCAGCCCTGCACGCCCAGCAGCAGCATGCCCTTGGGCGGATCCAGGCCCGGCGGCAGCGAATCGGCGGTGAAGGCGGCGCGGCGCTGGTTCACCCAGGCTTTCAGGCGGGCCAGCCCGGCGACGTCGGCGAACTGCGCGGTGTCGTATTCGAAATGCAGGTGGCCGGACTTGTTGAGCATCTCGAACTTGAGCTTGGCCAGCTCCGGCAGGTCGCCTGCGTGCAGGGCGCCGTCGGTGAAGATCAGGTGCCGGGCCAGGCGGCGCGCCTCGGTCAGCGACAGGCCCCGCAGGTTGCGGACGATGGCCCTGAGCGCGTCCGGGTCCACCTCGACGCGTTTGCCGCCGTGTTCGCGCATGTACAGCGCGGCCTCGTCCTTGACGGTCTTGAGCAGGGCGTTTTCGTCCGGCAGCCGGAGCGAGAAGCGAACGGCGTGGTGCTCGAGGTCCGGCGGCAGTTCGATCTTCGCGCCCACCAGCACCAGGGTGTGGCCCAGGCTCCCGCGGCGCTCCATGGTTTCGCGCAGCAGGCGCTGGGTGGTGGCGTAGCCGAGGTAGGGGTGGAAATCCAGCAGCAGGCAGACGCTGCGCTGGTCCAGGTCGCGGATTGCGCGCAGCGTGCCGGTGGCGTCGGGCGGCGCGATCGGCGGATCCTCGCCGTCCAGGTCGACCCGGCGCAGGCCCTCGGTGATCGACCACCGGTAGAGCGGCCGCCAGACGTTCATCAGCAGGTGCCGGAACAGGTCCACCACGCGGACCTCGTCGGGCGTTTCGATGACGATCAGCGCCGTGTTGGCGCGCACCAGCGACGTCAGGTCCTGCAGCTCACTCATTCGTGGGTTCCTTCGAAGGGACCAAACGATACCAGAGCAACCGCAATCACTTGTAGGAGCGCCTTCAGGCGCGAATCCCTTCTTTGCCAGAGGCAAAGCCAGAAGCTTCGCGCCTGAAGGCGCTCCTACAGGGAGCCCGGAGTGCGCAGCAGCCGGCGTGCGATGGCATCGCCGGCCTCGCGGCCGTCGTAGACCGCGGTCACCACCAGGTCGGCGCCGCGGACGTTGTCGCCGCCGGCAAAGATCTTCGGGTGCGAGGTGGCGCCGGCCGCGCCGCGGGTGGCGACGTGGCCGCGTGGGCCGAGGTCTATGCCGCAATCACGCCACCACGGCGCCGGACTGGGGCGGAAGCCGAAGGAGAGGATGACGACGTCGGCGGCCACGGTTTCATCGCTTCCCGGCACCAGCTCCACGGCGCCGGCCCGGCCGCCGCTGGCGCGGGTGGCCGCCAGCGTCACGCCGGTCACAGACGCGTCGCCTTCGATCGCCAGCGGCTGGCGGTGGAACAGGAAGTGCACGCCCTCGGCGCGCGCGTACTTCACCTCGCGCGCCGAACCGGGCATGTCGGCTTCGCCGCGGCGGTAGGCGCAGGTGACCTGGGCCGCGCCCAGGCGCACGGCCGAACGTACGCAGTCCATCGCCGTGTCGCCGCCGCCCAGCACCAGGACGCGTCGGCCGGCCAAGGCAAAATTGACGTCATCCTCGTTCCTTTCGCCCCGTTGCCGGCGCGCATTGGCCACGAGGAAGGGCAGGGCCGACAGCACGCCCGGCAGGTCCTGTCCCGGCAGGCCCGCGTCCACCGGCGTGGTGGCGCCGGTGCCCAGGAAGATCGCGTCGAAATCCCGCAGCAACTCCCCGGCGAGCGGGGCGTCGACCTCGACGCCAAGCCTGAACCGCACGCCCATGCCTTCGAGCACCGCACGCCGCACGTCCATCACCGACTTCTCCAGCTTGAAGGCCGGGATGCCGTAGCTGAGCAGTCCGCCGATCTGGGCGTGGCGATCGAAGACATGCGCCTCGATGCCGGCACGCGCCAGCCGGTCGGCGCAGGCCAGGCCGGCGGGTCCGGCGCCGATCACCGCCACGCGCTTGCCGCTGGCCGCCGACAGGTCGGGCCGCCAGCCCTGCCGGAAGGCCTCGTCGACGATATATTTTTCGACCGCGCCGATCGTCACCGCCTCGAAGCCGGTATGCAGCGTGCAGTCGCCTTCGCACAGGCGGTCCTGCGGGCAGACCCGGCCGCAGACTTCCGGCAGCGGATTGGTCGAATGCGCCAGTTCGGCGGCTTCGAACAGCCGGCCCTCGCGGACCAGCGCCAGCCAGTCCGGGATCGGGTTGTGCACCGGGCACTTCCATTCGCAGTAGGGATTGCCGCAATCGAGGCAGCGCGCACTCTGTTCGGCGGCGCCCTCGGCTTCGAAGCCGGCGTGGATCTCCTGCCAGCCCAGCACGCGCACGTTGGCCGGCAGTTCGCGCGGAAGCCGCCGGGGCACGTCGAGGAACTGGAAGGGCCGGGCCTTCATGCGGCCCGCCGCAGGTCGTCGGCCAGCTGCTCAAGCGAAGCGGCCTTGGGCTTGACCAGCCAGAACCGGCCGGCGACGTCGCGGAAGTCCTCCAGCAGGCGCGACGCCCAGGTACTTCCGGTATGGCCGGCATGGTCGCGCAGCAGGCAGCGCAGGTGGTGGCGATGGTGCTCCATGCCCTCGGGCGTGATGCGGTGCACGTCCACCAGTTCGTGGTTGTAACGGTCGACGAAATCGCGGTCCAGGTCGAGCACGTAGGCCAGCCCGCCGGTGAAACCGGCGCCGAAGTTCAGGCCGGTCCGGCCCAGCACCGCGACGACGCCGCCGGTCATGTATTCACAGCCGTGGTCGCCGACGCCTTCGACCACCGCCAGGGCGCCCGAGTTGCGCACCGCGAAACGCTCGCCGGCGCGGCCGGCGGCGTACAGCTCGCCGCCCGTGGCGCCGTAGAGGCAGGTGTTGCCCATGATCGGCGCCTCGCGCGCCACGTAGCGTGCATCCGGCGGCGGCCGCAGCACGAGGCGGCCCCCGGCCATGCCCTTGCCGACGTAATCATTGGCGTCGCCGGTGAGTTCGATGCACAGACCGCCGGCATTCCAGGCGCCCAGGCTTTGTCCGGCGTGCCCGGAGAGTTTCAGCAGGAGCGGTGCATCGGCCATGCCCTGGTTGCCGTGCAGACGCGCGATTTCGCCCGACAGCCGCGCGCCCAGGCTGCGGTCGCGGTTGCGCACCGCGAACGAGAATTCACCGCCGGCGCAGGCCTGCAGCGCAGCGCGTGTTTCCTCGAGCATGCGTGCGGCCAGCTCGCCGGTGTCGCGAGGCGGATTGCGGGCCTGCTGGTTGTGGCGCGCCGCGTCGCCGGCGCCGCTGGCGGCCTGTAGGACGGGGGCGAGGTCGAGACGACGCTGCCGCGGCGTGTCGCCGGGCAGGCGTTCAAGCAGGTCGGTACGGCCGATCAGGTCCTCGAGCCGCGCCACGCCCAGGCGCGCCAGCCACTGGCGCACGTCGTCGGCGACGAAGCGGAAGAAGTTCATCGCCATTTCCGGAAGGCCGATGAAATGGTTCGCACGCAGGCGCGGGTCCTGGGTGGCCACGCCGGTGGCGCAGTTGTTGAGGTGGCAAATGCGCAGGTAGCGGCAGCCCAGCGCCACCATCGGCGTGGTGCCGAAGCCAAAGCTCTCGGCGCCGAGGATCGCGGCCTTCACCACGTCGCGCCCGGTCTTGAGGCCGCCGTCCACCTGCAGGCGAACGCGGCCGCGCAGGTGGTTCAGGCGCAGCGTCTGCTGCACCTCGGCCAGGCCCAGCTCCCAGGGCGTGCCGGCGTGGTGGATCGACGACAGCGGCGAGGCGCCGGTGCCGCCGTCGTGGCCGGAGACGGTGATCAGGTCGGCATAGGCCTTCGCGACGCCGGCGGCGATGGTACCGATGCCGGCGTGCGACACCAGTTTCACCGACACCAGCGCCGACGGGTTCACTTCCTTGAGGTCGAAGATCAGCTGCGCCAGGTCTTCGATGGAATAGATGTCGTGGTGCGGCGGCGGCGAGATCAGGCCGATGCCCGGCCGCGCGTGGCGCAGCGCGGCGATGGTGGCATTGACCTTGTGGCCGGGCAGCTGACCGCCCTCGCCGGGCTTGGCGCCCTGGGCGATCTTGATCTGCAGCACTTCGGCGTTGACCAGGTATTCGGGCGTCACGCCGAAACGGCCGGAGGCGACCTGCTTGATCTTGCTGCGCTTCTCGGTGCCGTGGCGGGCCGGGTCTTCGCCGCCCTCGCCGGAATTCGAGCGTCCGCCCAGGCGATTCATCGCGATCGCCAGTGCCTCGTGCGCTTCCGGCGACAGCGCGCCCAGCGACATGCCGGCCGAGTCGAAGCGCGCGAGGATGGCGTCGGTGGGCTCGACCGCGTCCAGGGGCAGCGGCGTGTCCGCTTCGCGCAGCTGCAGCAGGTCGCGCAGCGCCGCCGGCGCACGGCCGTCCACGTGCGCCGCGTACCGCCGATAGTCTTCGGCATCGCCGCTGCGCACCGCCTGCTGCAGGCTGTTGATCACGTCCGGGTTGAACATGTGGCTTTCGCCGCCCACCACCAGCTTGTGCCGGCCGCCCGGCGACAGCTCCGGCGCGGGCGACCAGGCCTGCGCCGCCAGTTCGCGCGCCTCCGCCTCGAGTTCGGCGAAACCCGCGCCCTGGATGCGGCTGGGCACGCCGGGGAAACACAGGGAAACCACTTCGTCGGCCAGTCCGACGATCTCGAAAAGCTGGGCGCCGCGATAGCTGGCGATGGTGCTGATGCCCATCTTCGACAGGATCTTCAGCAAACCCTTCTTGATGCCGCGCCGGTAGCTGCGACCCAGTTCGGCCGGCGCGTTGCCGATCTTTCCGGCGACCACGCCGGACCGGCCCAGCGCGGCGATCGTCTGGTAGGCCAGGTAGGGATACACCGCCGTCGCGCCCACGCCCACCAGGCAGGCAATGGCGTGCGCGCCGCGCGCGGCGCCGGTTTCCACGACCACGTTGGCGCGGCAGCGAAGGCCGGTCGCGACCAGGTGGTGGTGCACCGCGCCGGTGGCCAGCAGGGCCGGTACCACGGCCTGGCCCGGCTCCGGGTAGCGGTCGGTCAGCAGCAGCAGCGTCGCGCCGTCGCGCACCGCGGCTTCGGCTTGCCCGCGAATGCGGTGCAGCGCCTGCTCCAGTGATTCGTCCGCGGCCAGGTTGAGCCGGAGCAGGGCATGCGCATCGGCGAACCGCGGCATCGCCAGCAGCTGGCGCAGCTTGCGCTGGCTCAGCACCGGCGAATTGAGCAGCACCTGCACGGCATTGTCGGCGCTGTCCTCGAAGGCATTGCCCTCCGGGCCCATCTGGGTGGCCAGGGACATCACGATGTCTTCGCGCAGGGGATCGATCGGCGGATTGGTGACCTGGGCGAAGGCCTGCCGGAAATAGTCGTGCACCGGCCGGATCAGGTGCGACATCACCGCCAGCGGCGTGTCGTCGCCC
>CAXAYM010000032.1:0-12340 GCA_963973175.1 uncultured Arenimonas sp. | reverse complement strand
CGGTCGAGCTGGGCCAGCGCCGGCAACTGGGCGGGATCTTCCTGCCAGCGGCCGCTGGCCACGCCGGCGGCATAGGCGGCCGACGGCGGACGGCCCGCCGCGGATTCAGCCATGGCGCGGCGGCGGCAGGTTCTTGCGCACGCCGTTCTTCACGGCGCCGCGCAGGTCCATCAGGCGGCGGTGGAAGAAGTGGCTGGTGTCGGGCATCTTCACCAGCGTCGGTTTTTCGTCCAGGCCGTCGATCCACTCGTAGACCTTCTGCGGGTCCACCACTTCGTCGGCGTCGGGCATGATCACCAGCCACGGGCTGGCCGGCGGCTGCACGCCGGAGAAATCACGGAAGCCCACCGGCGGCGCCAGCGAGATCATCTGCTTGACGGGCAGCTGGCGCGCGCCCTGCAGCGCGACCCAGCTGCCGAAGGAAAACCCCGCCAGCCACAGCGCGTCGTCCGGCCGCGACTTGCGCACCCAGTCGGCCACGGCCAGCAGGTCGAGGATCTCGCCGCGGCCTTCGTCCCACTCGCCTTCGGACTTGCCGACGCCGCGGAAGTTGAAGCGCACCGCCGCCAGGCCCAGTTCGCTCAGCGCGCGGGCGGTCATCGTGACCACCTTGTTGTGCAGGGTGCCGCCTTCGGGCGGGTTCGGGTGGCAGATGATCGCCACGCCGGCCCGTTCCTGCCCTTCCTCGGGCAGGTCCACCATCAGTTCGATCTGGCCGGCCGGGCCTGGGACCAGCAGCGGGCCGGATTCGGTCGGGAAGTCGGGCAGGGCGTCCATGCGCGGATGATAGCCCCTAGCGGGCCAGGTCGAAGCCCAGCAGCAGCGGGTCGTGGTCCGAGGCGCGCCAGGGGTCGGTGCCCGGGTGCCCGCGGTAGTCGAAGGCCGGCGCCTCGTCGGCATTGGCGTGCCATTCCGCGGCACCGCGCAGGCGGGCCGCCAGGCCCGGGTCCACCAGGGCGTGGTCCAGCCGCCCGGAGAGGCCGTCGAACACGAAGGAATAGGGCCGCTCAAGCTTCATCTGCTGGAAGGCGTCCTGCCAGCCCTGCGAGCGCAGCAGGCGCATCGGGTCCTCCTGGGCATAGGCGTTGAAGTCGCCGATCAGCAGGTGGCCGGCGGGCCCGGTGCCGGTGGGATCCTTCGCCAGCCAGGCGTGGAGCAGCCGCGCCGATTCCACCCGGGTGGCGTTGAAGCAGGCCTGGCCGTCGCGCCGGTCGGCGTCGCCCCCCGCGGCCTCGTCGCAGCCGCCCTTGGACTTGAAGTGGTTGGCCACGACCACGAACACCGGGCCGCTGCCGGCGCGGAAGGCCTGGGCCAGCGGCACCCGGCTGCGGTCGCGGAAGGGGCCCTCGCCCAGGACGGCCGGCTTGCCGACCGGCACAACGCGGCTGGCTCGGTAGATCAGGCCGACCCGGATCGGGTTGTCGCCCGGGCCCTGGCCGGCATCGACGAAACGCCAGTCGTCATGCGGACCCGCGGCATTGAGCGCGGCGACGAAGCCGGCCAGCGACGATTCCGGGCCATAACCGTCGTTCTCCAGCTCCATCAGCGCCGCCAGATCGGGATCGAGCGCCTGCACGGTGGCCACCAGCTTGGCCTGCTGGCGCAGGAAGTCGGCCTTCGTCGCGGCGCCGCGCGTGGTCGGGAAGCCGCCGCCGCGGCCATCGCCGTTGAACAGGTTGAGCAGGTTGAAGCCCGCGATGCGGCGATCCCCGGCGACCTCGGGAACGGCCGGGCGCGGCGCCTGTTCGATGTCGGCGAGCGGCGCCGTGAGCTGCAGGCGGTGGCTGCCGAAGCGCTGGTCCAGCACGCCGGTGACGCCGCGCAGCACGCTGCCCACGCGCAGCGGGCGGTCCGGGCCCAGGCCCTTGCCCGGCAGGAACCACAGCCGGTCCGGGTCGCGGGCCGTGCGGCCGTCGTCCAGGCGCAGCATCAGGCGCGCATTTTCCGCAGCAATCCCCTGCGCCGCCTGGCCCGGCGGTGCCAGTTCGGTCGGCGTGAACAGGCGGCCGTCGAAACTGACGCGCAGTTCGCCGTAGCGGGCCAGGTCCTCGTTGCCGGTGACCGTCAGCGGCCCGTCCAGCGTCAGCAGCATGCCTTCGTAGCGCTCCCAGTCGCCGGCGCTGGCCGGCGCGGAGGAAACCACCACGGGCGTCACCGCGGCCTGGCCGAGGCGCTCCACCTGGCTGGCGTCGATGGCGGTGAGGGTGGCCCCGTCATCGCCGGTCTCGACCACCGTGCCGGTGATCCGCACGTGGTCGCCGGCCTTCAGGCGCGGCTGGGCGTCGCGGCTGCGCGGCAGGAACAGGCCCTCGGACGTGGCCGGGTCATCGTCGGGCTCCAGCGACTGCACGAACACGCCGCCCAGCCCGCCGAACGGGGCCACCACCACGGCCTCGGCCACCATCTGCCGGCCCTCGAGCGGGCTGCGCAGGCCGCTGCCCTGGATACGCGACACCGGGACGACGGCCCCTTCGTCGGCGACGACGGTGTCCAGGGGTTCGGGCCCCGGCGGGGTGCAGGCCGCCAGCAGAAGCGGGGCAATGAGGAGGAAACGACGGGACATGCAGGAACTCCGGAAACGAAGACGCCGCCCGGAGGCGGCGTCGTCGCGAAAGGGCGTGGCAGCCAAGCTTACTGCAGGTTGTCGACCATCCACTGCACCGTGGCGATGACCTGCTCGTCGGTGAGGTTCGGGTTGCCGCCCTTGGCCGGCATGATGCCCGCCGAACCCTGGAAGCCCTGGATGGCGTGGGTGTTGAGCGTGTCCATGCCTTGGGCGATGCGCGCGGTCCATTCGGCGCGGACGAGCTTCGGCGCGCCGCCGGCGCCCGAGGTGTGGCAGGCGCCGCACAGGTTGTCGTAGATCACCTTGCCGTCGAGCGTGCCGTCATAGGCGACCTGGCCGGCGGACGCGGCCGCGGCGGCCGCGGCGGCAGCCGCCTGCGCTGCCGCGCCGGTCGAGCCGGCGTAAACGCCGCCCGCGGGCTGCAGGCGCTTGACCATCGCTGCTTCGGCCACCGGGTTGGGCTCGGGCTCCTGCTGGCTGTTGAAATACAGGCCAAGGAGGATCAGCACGCCGGTGACCGCCACCAGGAAAACGATGACCATCGAGAAGTGCTTGAGAAAGACCAGATCGTGATTGCGCACGGGGTGTCCTGACAGAGGGCCGGGGCCCTGTGGATAAGAAGGCCGCGATTATATCGGCCCCGTCCCCGGCAAGGAAGGCGGACAGGAGATGCAGCAGTGGCGCCGGCCTCGGTTAGCATGTCCGGAGGCCGGATAGCCGGCGAACAGGGGAAAACACCGGGCATGGCAGGACGCGCGCTCGCGCTGCTGCAGGACGCCGGGCCGGGCCGGAATGGGCGCTGGGCCCTGCTGGCGCTCGTGGCGCTGGCTGCCTGGCTGGGGCTGGAACAACTCTCGGCCCAGCTGTGGTTCCTGCCTGCGGGCCTGCGCCTGGCGATGCTGTGGCTGACCCCGAGCCGCCGCTGGGGCTGGCTGGGCGCCGCGGAGGTGCTGGCCCAGGCGACCAAGTCGGTGGTGCTGGGCTATCCGCTGTTCACCTTCACCTTCCTGGCCGTCTGCGTGGCGCCCTGGCTCGTCTACGCCGCGGTGGTCTACCTGCTGCGCGGCAGCCAGCCGGCGCCGCCGCCGGATTCGCCCACGCGCATGCTGCTGCTCCTGCTGGCCGGGCTGCTGGGCGCGGCCGGCGTGTCCCCGCTGCTCTGGATGTTCCTGGTCACCTACCCGATGACCACGGCCGATTCCCTGGCCAGCATGTTCGCCTTCATGTACGGCGACCTGATCGGCCAGATCGTGCTGGCGCCGCTGCTGATCGCCTTCCTGCACGGCGGCCTGCGCCGGCCCGGGCGCAGCGGGCTGCTCCGCGACCTGGGCCTGGTGCTGGTCGTCGCGCTGGGCGTGTTCCTGGTGCTGCAGGCCTATGCCGACCTGGCCATGTACGTGCTGCTGCTGGCGTTCGCACCGCTGTTCTACCTGGGGTTCCGCCATGGCTGGGAAGGCGGGGCGCTGGCGACGACGCTGCTGGGCGGGGTCATCCAGGGCCTGGTCCAGCTGGGATTCCTCACCGTCAACGTGACGATGCTCCAGCTGGTGCTGGCGGTGGTCGGCGGCGGCGCGCTGGTGCTGGGCGCGGCGAGTACGGCGCTGCGGCGAAGCCACGAAATCCTGGCCCAGCGCCACCAGGAACTGGCGTCGAAAACCACGGAGCTCGAACAGCTGGCCGCTGAGCTGGGCCAGGTTGGCCAGCGCCTGGCGCGGCTGGAGGAACAGGGCCAGCGCGAACTGGCCAGCGAGCTCGAATACGAACTCGGCCACGCCATCCACGCCCTGGGCACCCGCATCAGCCTGGCCTTCCGCGACGTGCGCGATGAACAGGGCACGCGCCTGCTCGAATCACTTCGCGAACAGGTGCGTGAGATCCAGGACAGCCTGCGCCGCGCGCTGCGCCAGCTGCGCCCGCCGCAGCTCGACACCCACGGACTGCGGCAGGCGCTCGAGACCGGCCCGCTGCACGAAATGCTCGACGACAGCGGCGTGGTGTTCGAGCCGGTGTTCGAGGGTCCGGTGGATGCCCTCGGCGAAGATGCCCGCACCACCGTCTACCGCATCTGCCAGGCGGCGGTGCGTGAAGCCGTGCGGCTCGAGATGGTGCGCCGGTTCGCGATGCGCCTGGAGGTGCTTGCCAACGGTGAGGATGGCTTCACCGTGGACCTGGCGATGGACCTGGAGTTTTCGACCTACACGCAGCACCTGCCCACGCTGCAGGTGGTGCCGGCGATCAAGGACCGCGTGCTGGCCGTGCAGGGCAGCTATCTGCTGGAACCGCTGGTGCACGGGCACCGGCACTCAGTGCATTTCGTCGCCCGCTGATCCGATCTTGCGCAGGGTCGCCTGCGCGTAGTCGGGCAGGATGCGCTGGCCGTCCCAGGTATAGACCAGGTGCCTGGCCTGCACGCAGGGCGCGACCCGGTCGGGATGGAACACGCCCACGCATTCGCCGCCGGCGTGCCGCACGCTGGGATAGACCACGCCGTCGGACCCTCCGGCGCGCAGCTTGCGTGCCAGCGCCTGCGGCGGACCGTAGTCGTCCGGGTGCAGCATCTGCGGCCAGCCGCGGCGAAGGTCGTGCAGCCGGGTGCGGATGGCCGTGCGGTAGCAGCGCATCTCGATGCGCATGGCCGGCTCGGCGGTGGCGGCCATGAAACGGGCACGGTGATGCATGGTCTCGGCGACGGCCGTGTCCAGCGTGCGGGCCGCGTAGAAAACGCCATAGGTCCCGTCGCTGAAGCGGCTGCCGGCGGGGTTGAGGTGGGTGAACGCCGCCATCACCGGCTGGGTACCGGGTCCGCTGACGCGACGCTCGCGCGGCACCAGCTGCAGCGCGCCCAGTTCTTCGCGCAGGCGCGGGTTGGTCAGTGACTCCAGCGCATACAGCGCCTCGAGGTCCTCGGGCCGGGCGATCCGGTCGAACACGCCCTGCGGCGGGAACCGGCTGGGCACGAGCCGCCAGGCCTCGGCCCAGCTGACGCGGGTGAGTCGTGGCTCGTTCACTGCCAGCCGCGCTGCGCGTCGAGGTAGCTGCGCACGACGTAAAGGTCGGCGACGTTGCCCGAGAGCATGCGCTCGAGTGCCGAACCGCCGCCGAAAGGCAGCGCGGCATTGGGCTTGCGCAGCCAGGCATCGGCGCGGGTGGGATCGGGGAACAGCACCTGCAGCGCCTTGTAGATGCCCAGCACGTAGCTGATGCGCTCGAGCACGTCGCGCCCCGGGTTGCCGTCCTGCTGCTTCTTCCACTTGTACCAGGTGGATTCGGGCGGATCCCCGAGCAGGCGCCGGGCCTCGGCGTTTTTCAGGCCCCAGGCCCTGGCGATCGCGAAATAGGCGCGCAGCGCGGGTCCGCCCAGCTCGGGCAGCGCTTCGGGCGGCGTCAGGCGTACGGGGCGGCTGGCCATGAGGCTCTCCCTGTGGAGTACACAAGAACAATACTCCCAAAAGGAAGCTCGCGTGTGTTCTGCCGCTGGCGCGGATGCGCGGGTGGCGACCCGTTCAGGTTTGCTAAGTCATTGCGAGGAATGGGAAATCTCTGGCGATCTGCCGCCTATTAACGAAAAACAAAGAATTGCTTCAGTTTCAATTTCGTCGGCGCCGTCCAACCTCGGCCCCACGCTTGACGGCCGTGCTGGTGGATCCCCCGATCCCCCGTCAGCGAGGTCCATCGGACCGCACACACATAAGTTCGCAAGGAGAACCCCCATGAACGCCATCAAGTCTTCCCTGATCGCCTCCGCCGTTGCCCTGGCCTTTGGCAGCACCACCGTTTACGCCGAGCATCACACCGGCGAAGACCATGCCGACAAGGTCAAGGCCATGAACGACGCCAAGCCCGCGCGCACCGCCGCCCAGGCCACCACCGATGCCGCCATCACCGCCTCGGTGAAGACGCGCCTGCTGGCCGACGAGCGCACCAAGGGCTTCGACATCAACGTCGACACCTACAACGGCGTGGTCACCCTGACCGGCGGCGCCGACTCGATGGCCGACAAGATGGCCGCCACGGAAGTGGCCGCCAACGCCGACAACGTCGTGCGCATCGAGAACAAGCTGACCGTGGCCGGCGAAGACACCGAAGCCCGCGAGGACGCCAACACCGCCACCCTGTCGGGGCAGGCCCGCGAGGCCGGTGACGAGGCCGGCGACGAAGTCGACGACGCCTGGATCACCTCCAAGGTGAAGACCCAGCTGCTGGCCGACGACCAGGTCCACGGCATGGACATCAACGTCGACACCGAAGACAACGTCGTCACCCTGACCGGCACCGCGCCGACCCTGGCCGCCCGCACCAAGGCGGTCTCGATCGCCCAGTCGACGAAGGGCGTGCGCAGCGTCGTCGCGACCAACCTGATCGTCGGCCCGGATGAGGCCATGGACGAGGACGACGTCGAGGACATGAACGACTAAGCAAGCCCATCCATGTCAGAGTGGACGGCAGCGGCCGGGCAGGACGCCCGGCCGTTTCCGTTTGGGCCGGCCCACGGGCCGGCGATGCCCTGGAGATCGCCATGAACGACAAACAAGAAAACCGCAGCGTCTTCGCCGTGGAGGACCTGGGCCAGCTGGAAGACGCGCTCAGCGCGGCCCGCGACGCGGGTATCGCGGACGAGGACATCGCCCTGGTCGCGCGGCACGACATCGAACTCGATCCCGAGGCCAGCGAGCCCGACGAACACGGCCGCGTCCGCGGCCTGTTGGCGGGCCTGAGCGCGGTCACCGTGCCCACCCTCGGCGTCAGCCTGGCCGGCGCCGGCATGCTCAACCTGCTGGGCAGCAACCTCGCCGGCTGGACCGGCCACGCCGCCGGCGACCACGCCAACGACGATGTGCGCGAACGCTACAAGGCGCTCGTGGATTCGGGCACCCTGCTCGTGGTGGTGCAGGCCGAGTCGGCCGAACGCCACGCCGCCGCCCACGCCGCCATGGTCGCGGCCGGCGCGCGGCCCCTCGACGACGGCCAGGACTGAGCCCATGCCATCGCGCAGCAACAACACCCCGACGCCGACCGAAGACGCCAAGCACCTCGCCGTCCTGATCGACGCCGACAACGCCCAGCCTTCGGTCATCGAAGGCCTGCTGGCCGAAGTGGCGAAGTTCGGCGTCGCCAGCGTCAAGCGCATCTACGGCGACTTCACCTCGCAGCGCCTTCAGGGCTGGAAGCAGGCGCTGCTCAAGCACTCGATCCACCCGGTGCAGCAGTTCGCCTACACCAGCGGCAAGAACGCGACCGACAGTTCCCTGATCATCGATGCGATGGACCTGATGTACACCGGTCGCTTCGACGGCTTCTGCCTGGTCTCGAGCGACAGCGACTTCACGCGCCTGGCGCAGCGACTGCGCGAGGCCGGGCTGACGGTGTACGGCTTCGGCGAGAGGAAGACGCCGGATCCGTTCGTGCAGGCCTGCGACAAGTTCACCTACACCGAGGTGCTGCGGCAGGACGCGGCCGAGGCCGAGAAGCCCGAACCGGCCAAATCGAACGGCCGCGTCGCGAAGAAGGCAACGACCAAGGCGGCTGACAGCGACAAGCCCAAACAGCCGCAGCAGGCGCCGCGCAAGCTGCTCAACCAGGCCATCGAAGAAGCCAGCGACGAGGAAGGCTGGGCCCAGCTCGGTGCCGTGGGCAGCTACCTCAACAAGCTGCGCTCGGACTTCGACCCGCGGCTGTTCGGCCACCGCAAGCTCAGCGATCTGTTCAAGGCGTATCCGAAGTGGTTCGAGTTCAAGGAGCTCGCCAGCCCGGCGGGGGGCAAGGACCTTTACGTTCGCGCGAAGTAGCCGAACACCCCTCAGCCCTTGGGGGCTTCGCCCGGCCGCCAGAGGTCGACGGCGAAATCGGACTCGTAGGGCGGCACGTTGCACTCGATCACGTCGCCGGGGGCGATCTTGAGCGTGAGGCCGACGATGTCGGCGCGCACCGGCATGCGGTGGCGCTGGCGGTCGACGAGCACGGCGGCGTGCACGTGGGCCGGTTTCTGGGTGGCCAGCCACTCGAACACGCGCATCAGCGAATAGCCCTGGTAGAGCACGTCGTCGACGACGATCACGCGGCGGTTCATCAGGTCGGCGCCGCCCCGGGGCGCTTCCAGCGCCGTGTCGGGATGGAGCAGCTCGAGATTGTCCGCATAACGCTTGACCTTGAGGTCGATGCGTTCGACGTCCGCCCAGGGCGCGTGCACCCGGATGCGCGCCAGCAGGCGGTCGGCCAGCGGCGCGCCGCGGCGCAGCACGCCCAGCAGCACGGTTGGCGTGGCATCGAGCAGTGCGGCTGCCTGTCGCGCCATGTCGTCCACCACCATTTCCAGGTCGACTTCGGAATACAGGCGGAAGCGATCGGCTTGCATGCGGGTCTCCGGCGGCGGGGGCCGGACTAGCCTAGCCGGTTTGCGCGGCGTTTCCATCCGGGAAGCCGCGGCGCACCCAGGAAGGATCCAGGCCCATGCGGCGGCAGGCGTGCTGCGCCGGACCATCGTTGAGACCGGCGCGGAACAGCGGCGCGGCGCCGGACAGGAGGCGGGCAGCCACTTCGGCGCGGTAGCGCTCGCGGCGAACTTGTCCCAGCCGGCTGCGCGCCCAGTCCGGAAGCAGGGAAAGGCCTGCGCCCAGGAAGACCCGGCGCGACAGTCCGGACATCGGCACCGGCAGGCGCATCGAGTCCAGCACCTGCAGCACCTCGCGCGAGCGGCCGGTGAAGGCCAGCTGTGGCTGCACCGCGCTGAAATAAGCCACGACGTCCGCTTCGCTGCGCGGCACGTCGCGGGCGCCAAGCGCTTCGGCGACGCGCCTGGTTTCGTCGTAGTAGCGGTCGGCGTCCGCGCCTGGCACCGGGCCGGCGAAGCGCCGGTAGCCCTGCAGGAAACCGAAAGCCTCGGTGACGTGAACCCAGGTCAGCAGGGCCGGGTCGTTCGCGGAATAAGGCTCGCCGGTTTCGGTCACGCCCTGCACCCGGTCGTGGATGCGGCGGACGCGCGCGATCTGCGCCTCGGCCTGCGCGCGCGGGGCGTAGCTGGTGCCGGCGACGAAGTGCGTCGTGCGCCGCAGGCGGCCCACCAGGTCCTGGCGAAAATTGGAGTGGTCCCAGACGCCGGACAGCGCGGCCGGGTGCAGGGTCTGCAGCACCAGCGCGCAGAGCCCGCCCGAGAGCATGCCGGCGAAGTCCGCATGCACCTGCCAGGTGGCGCTGGCGGGGTCGAACAAGCCCGGGTCGCCAGCGGGATTGTCGTAGTCAAGCCCGCTTTCGCCGCGCGGGAAAGCGCGCAGTACCCAGGCGCGCAGGGGTTGGCTCAGCGGGGAGGTCATGCGCCCAGTCTAGGCAGGGGCCGTGAAGGCCGGGTGCGGGGCCCTGCTGGCGCCGGTCTTCCGGCAACGATACTGTCACCCGCGCAGGGGATTATCCGACGGCACTTCGGGGAGAGTTCTTACATGAACAAGCGAAAGTACGGACTGGTGTCCGCGCTGTTGTTGTGCCCTGCGTTTGCGAACGCCGGGGTCTGGATCAATGAAATCCACTATGACAACGACGGTACCGATGTCGGGGAGTTCATAGAAGTCGCCGGCGACGCAGGGACGTCGCTGTCGGGCTGGTCGCTGCACTTCTACAACGGCTCCGACCGGCGCGTGTACGCCACCCGTTCGCTGTCGGGCACGCTGGGCAGCCAGTGCGGCGCCTTCGGCTTCGTTTCCGTCGCGGCGGCGGGCCTGCAGAACGGGTCGCCCGATGGCGTCGCCCTGGTCAATGCCTCCGGCACCGCGGTGCAGTTCCTGAGCTACGAGGGCCGCTTCAAGGCCGCCGACGGCCCGGCACGCAACAAGACCTCGGTGGACATCGGCGTCTCCGAAACCACCTCGACGCCGGCCGGCCAGTCGCTGCAGCTCAAGGGCAGCGGCAGCGCCTACGCGAACTTCAGCTGGCACGCGCCATCCACCGCCAGCCCGGGCACCTGCAACGCGGGCCAGGCTTTCCCGGTTCCCGACGCGGCGCCGACGGTCAGCAACACCTCGCCGGCCAATGGCAGTTCGGCCGTGCCGCTGGACACCAACATCAGCATCAGCTTCTCCGAGCCGGTCAGCCTGCAGGCCGGCGCGATCGTGCTGGGCTGCGACACCAGCGGCAACGTGCCGCTGACGGTGAGCGGCGGTCCCAGCACCTTCACCGCCGACCCGCAGACCAACCTCGCCGGCCTGGAGGACTGCCTGGTGGACGTGCTGGCCAGCAAGGTCAGTGACCTCGACGGCGTCGCCACGCCAATGGCGGCCGACGTCGGCTTCGTGTTCACCACGGCTTCGGTGCCCGGCAACGACTACTACTCGGGCGTGAACACCAGCAGCGCCAGCGCCCTGCGCGCCAGCCTGCACGCGATCATCGACGACCACCAGCGCTTCCCCTACAGCTCGTCGGCCACCGACACCTGGGACGTGCTGGAGTTCGCCGACGAGGACCCGATGAACCCGGGCCGCATCCTCGACGTGTACCGCAATGCCAGCTACCAGAAGTACGGCGCCGGTAACACCGAGTACAACCGCGAGCACACCTGGCCCAAGAGCTACGGCTTCACCAACGATGGCAGCGCGAACTACCCGTACACCGACACCCACATGCTGTTCCTGTCGGATTCGGGCTACAACAGCTCGCGCGGCAACAAGCCCTATGCCGACTGCCTCTCGAACTGCACTGAGAAGGTGACCGTGGCCAACCATGGCGAAGGCGGCGGCAGTGGGGTGTTCCCGGGCAACTCCAACTGGTACGACACCACGTACTGGCAGACCTGGGGCGACCGCAAGGGCGACGTCGCGCGCGCGCTGCTGTACATGGACGTGCGCTACGAAGGCGGCACGCACGGCGTCACCGGCGCCGCCGAGCCCAACCTGATCCTCACCGACGACCCCGGCCTGATCCAGTCTTCCAGCAACAACCTCAGCGTGGCCTACATGGGCCGCCTGGCCGACCTGCTGCGCTGGCATGCCGAAGATCCGGTGGACGCCAAGGAACAGCTGCGCAACGAGGCCGTGTACTCCTACCAGGGCAATCGCAACCCGTTCATCGACCATCCGGAATGGGCAGCCTGCATCTTCCAGAACCAGTGCAACTGATCGCGCACTGCGGCCGGTGAACCACGACGGGCCCGCTTCGGCGGGCCCGTTCCATTTCTGGGCTGGGCTCAGGCCAGCAGGGTGAAGGTCGCTTCCGCCACCACGCTGCCGTTCACTTGCAGCTCCACGCGATGTTTGCCGGGGTAATAGCGACGGGTGGTGATGGGGCGCAGCGAGTGCTTCTTCCCGAGCCGCCGGGTTTCACCCGGTGCCAGGTCGAGGGTCCAGCCCTTGAATACCTTGGGGGAGGTGTCGCCGTTCGCCCGGACGTGATGCACGAGGTAGTCCACGGCCAGGGTCTGTTTGCTGCGCGCACCGGACGCCAGGGTCGCCACCAGCTGCAGCGAGTCGCCCACCGACGCACGTTTGGCCGACAGCGACAGCGTGGCCTCGCCGCGGAACCTGCCGCTCAGGCCCCATGCTGTGAGCACGCGCCGGTCGCCCCGTTTCACCAGCGTGCGGCTGGCGTGGCGAAGCAGGGCCGTGCGCTCGGGGGGTGCATCGGGCAGGTGTTGTTCCAACCAGTCCGCGACCAGGCCCGGGTGGTCCTTGGCGATGTCATTGAGGTGGTTGGCGACGCTGCGGCGCACATAGGGGCTGGGGTCGTCCTGCAGCTTGCGCAGCAGCGGGAGCGTGGGTGAGGGATCAGCGATCAGCGATTTGAGCTGCCGTCCCC
>CAXAYM010000031.1:0-12473 GCA_963973175.1 uncultured Arenimonas sp. | reverse complement strand
CGCCAGGTGGCGCTGCCGACCGTGCCCGAGCCGGCCTGGGCGGAGCCCGGCACGATTGGCTCGCCGATGGCCGCTCTGGATGGTCAGTTTGTTCGCTTGGTGCAGGCCAACCCGCAGCTGCGCCCGCGCGTGGGTAATCCCGATGAGTTGCGCAGCAACAAACTCGACGCGACCCTGGACCTGCTCAAACACCGGGTGCAGGAGCCGGAAGCCGGCGTCGCAGAATCGCGCACCGGCGCCGTGATCACCGCGCTCAATGAGGAGGCCGTCGTCTGCGCCGCCCTGGCCAACAAGGGCGGGCTCAACCTGGTGGTGACGTACGAGGCCTTCGCCCCGAAGATGCTGGGCGCCTTGCGCCAGGAACTCATTTTCTCCCGGCATCTGCGCGAGGCCGGGCGGCCGCCGGGCTGGCTGGGCGTGCCGGTCGTACTGACCTCGCACACCTGGGAGAACGCCAAGAACGAGCAGTCGCACCAGGACCCCACCCTGGCCGAAGCCTTGCTCGGCGAAATGGCGGACGGTGCCCGCGTGTGTTTCCCGCCCGATGGCAACAGCGCCATGGCGGCCCTTACCCACAGTATCCAAGCTCTGGGCACGATCACGGCCCTGGTCGTGCCCAAACGCGAGGTCCCCAATCGGCTGACGCCGGCGCAGGCCCGCCTGTTGGCAGACGAGGGCCTGCTCTTGCTGCACGGCGATCCCGACACGGCTGCCGTCTTGTTGGCCGCCACGGGCAGCTACCAGCTGGGGGAAGTGCTGCGGGCGCATCGGCGTCTTCGCGAAGCCGGTATCGCCGCGGCGGTGATCTATATCGGCGAGCCCGGGCGGTTGCGGGCCGGGCGCGACGCGCGGGAGTGCGCGTACGTGCTGTCTGATGCGTTGGTGCTGCGCCATTTCCCGGCGGGCACCCCGCGCGTGTTCGTGACCCACACCCGGCCTGAGCCGTATTTGGGCGCGTTGCGCCGAATCGACACCGGGCCCGCCACCACGCGGGCGCTGGGTTTTGTGAACCAAGGCGGCACGCTGGATGTGCCCGGGCTGCTGTTCGCCAATGGCTGCACTTGGGCGCACACGGTGGCGGCGGCGCTGGCGGTGCTGGGTCGCCCCCTCAACGACGGACTGCGCGCCGACGAGCAAGCCGCCCTGGCCGGCCGCGGCGACCCGACCGTCATCACGTACCCGGCATGAGCAGCTCTCAGCCAAAGCCTGCCTCGCGCCTGCCCCGCAGCCTGCAGATCGCGGTCGCCCTGGGCGGCTTCGGCTGGACCTGGTGGCGGCGCCATCGGCGCGCCCCCGAGAGCCTGCCGGCGCGGCTGCGCGAGACCTTGGAAGGCTTGGGCACGACCTTCGTCAAACTGGGCCAGGGGTTGAGCCTGCGGCGGGACCTGTTGCCGGCGCCGTACCTGTCGGAACTGGAAGCGCTACATGCCCACGTGCCCCCGTTCGAGTCGGCCTTGGCCGTGGCGGCGATTGAATCGGCGTTCGGCCAGCCAGTGAACCAGTTGTTCGCGGAATTCGAGCTGGTGCCGTTTGCGGCCGCCTCGGTGGCCCAGGTGCACCGGGCCCAACTGCCCGATGGGCGCACGGTCGCGGTCAAGGTGCGAAGGCCTGGCATTGTGGCCCAGGTGCATGCCGATCTGCGGCTGCTGCGGCGCTTCGTGCGCGTCAGCCAGTGGCTGGTGCCGGGTCTGCGGCGCTATCAGCCGCTGGAGCTGGTCGACGAACTCGGGCAGTCCCTGCATCAGGAGATCGACATGGTCCAGGAAGCGCGCAACATGCGCCGTCTGGCCCACACGCTCGACCCGCTCCCCTACCTCTCGTTGCCCCACGTGGTCGAGCCGTGGGTGGGGCCCGCCGTGATCGTCCAGGAATTCAGCCACGGAGCGCCCATCGCGACCCGGAATCGCACGCCGCGTGGGCGCGAGCTGGCCGGACGGCTGCTCGATGCCTATGTGCACCAGCTGATGGGGTCCGGGGTGTTCCACGCCGATCCCCATCCCGGAAACTTGTTTGAGCTCCCGGACGGTCGTCTGTGCTTCCACGACTTTGGGTCCATCGGTTTCCTGGACCCCGCGGCGCGCGTGGCCTTCGCGCAACTCATTGAGGGCTTGGTCGCCAACGAACCCCAGGATGTACTCGACGCCGTAGTGGCCATGGGGTTCATCTCGGGTCCGGTTGACCGTCAGGCTTACGTCCGTGCCATCAGTGAAATCCTCAGCAGCCTGGCCACCCTGCCCTTGAACGAATGGTCCATGGCAGATGCGATCTGGCGGGTGGCGCGGATCGGGGCGGGCGCGCACTTCCGGCTGCCGCGTCATCTGTTGGTCCTGATGCGCACGCTGTTCCTGGCCGAAAACACCCTGCGGTCCCTGGATCCGGAGCTGGACCTTTTGCGGGCTCTGGGGGATCGGGCCGAACGCATCGTGCAGACGCTGCAACAGCAGTCAACCGGGCGCCCGCTGCACGAAAAGTTGATCAAGGGTGCCGAGCAGTTGCCGGTCGTGGCGATGCAGGTGCTTCGGCAGCTGCGACTGGACGAGGGGCGGCCCGCGCTGTCGCTGCACCATCGCGGCCTGGAGCCGCTAGAAACGACACTGGCGCGCACCGGCAATCGCCTGGCCCTGGCGCTGGTGACGCTGGGCCTGTACCTGGCCGGGTCGGTGATGATGCTGCACGGCGCCGGGCCGCGCCTGTGGGGCCATCTGCCGGTGCTCTCGGCGCTGGCGTTCGCGGCCGCGCTGGTGCTGTCCTGGCGGCTGGTGCGCGCCATTTCGCGGTCGGGGCATCTATGAGCGCGCCGACCCGAAACTGGCTGGTAATGAACGTGGGGTCGGCCACACTCAAAGCCGCCGTCTACGCCGTGGATGGGGACGGCGAGAGGGCCGGCGCCGGCCGCCGCGTCACCATTCCCCTGGGTGACGATACCGACGTTGACGCGGCACTCAGCACCGCGTTGACCCGACTGCCCGTGGCGGCGCAACAGCCGCAGGCGATCGTGCACCGGGTGGTTCACGGCGGCCGCCGCGCTGGTGCGGTCGTGCTGACTCCGGAACAGTGTGCCGAGCTGACGGCCCTGGCCCCCATGGCCCCCTTGCACCAACCCCCGGCGCTGGCGCTGGTGGAACTAGCCGCCAGACGCTGGCCGCAGGCCCGCCAGTTTGCCGCCTTCGACACCAGCTGGCACGCGCACCTGGCACCGTGGTCCCGGCGGCTGCCTCTGCCCCAGGGGCTGCATGCCGCCGGTGTCATGCGGTATGGATTCCATGGCCTCGCCTACCAATCGGCTTGGCGACAACTGAAGGCCCAGGCCCCGGCGCTGGCCCATCGGCGGCTCGTCATGGCCCACCTGGGCGGCGGGTCGAGCCTGTGCGCCGTGCACGATGGGCGCAGCATCGACACCACGATGGGGCTGACGCCGCTCGATGGCGTCCCGATGGCGACGCGGTCGGGCAGCCTGGATCCTGGCGTGATTGGCTACCTGACCCACGCCCTGCGGATGCCTTGGCCCGAAATCGAACAGGTGCTGTGGCGCGAATCGGGCCTCAAGGGCCTGTCCGGGTTGAGCGGCGACATGCGCGAACTCCAGGCCGATCCCGGGGAGGCGGCCGCGCTCGCGCGCGAGCACTACGCGCAGCGGGTGGCCCAGGCCGTCGCAGCCATGGTCACCAGCCTGGGCGGCGTCGACGCCATCGTGTTTTCGGGGGGGATCGGCGCCGGCGCGGCCGCCGTACGCAGCCAGATCGCCGGATTGCTTGGCTGGATGGGCGTCGAGCTGGACCAGGAAGCCAATGAGAGAGGCGGCCCTGCGGTGCATGCCGACAACGCCACGGTCAGCACCTGGGTGTTCCAGGTTAATGAGGAAGACGAGCTACTGCGGGCCGCACTGGCAAAGGAGCGTGCATGAGTACGGAAATGACGATGACCCGATCCCGCCCCGGGGAGGCGACGGTCGCCCGTTTGCTGGCCACGGCCGACGTGCAGCTCGATGGCCGGCGCCCATGGGATCTGCAGGTGCATGATCCGGGTCTGTTTGCCCGCGTGCTGGCCCAGGGCTCGTTGGGATTTGGCGAAGCCTACATGGATGGCGCTTGGGACGCGGCCGACCTGGACGGCTTGGTGGCACGGCTGCTCGCCGCCGGCCTGGACCGCCGGGTGCTGGGCTGGCGCGACCGCTGGGACGCGCTGCGGGCGCGACTGATCAACCTCCAGGCCGGTCGCCGCGCCTTCGCCGTGGGCGAGCAGCACTATGACCTGGGCAATGACCTGTATCGGGTGATGCTGGGCAATCGCATGGTCTACAGCTGTGGCTACTGGCGGCAGGCCCAGGACTTGGAGGAAGCGCAGGAAGCCAAACTCGATCTGGTCTGCCGAAAACTCAAGCTCGAGCCTGGCCAGCGTGTTCTGGATATCGGCTGTGGGTGGGGTGAGGCGCTGCGATACGCGGCCGAGCGCTACGGCGTTCACGGCGTGGGACTGACGGTCTCGTGCGAGCAAGCCGCCTACGCCCGGGAGCGCTGCCGGGGGTTGCCCATCGAAATCCGCCTGCAAGATTACCGTGACTTCGACGAACCGGTTGATCGGATTTTCTCGATTGGCATGTTCGAGCATGTCGGCGTGCGCAACTATGCCCGCTACTTCGCGTTGGCGGCGCGTTGCCTGCCGCCCGAGGGGTTGATGGTGCTGCATACGATCGGCACCAATCGATCCACCACCCATACCGACCCCTGGATCGATCGCTACATCTTTCCCAACTCGATGCTGCCCTCGGCAGCGCAAATCACCGCCGCCCTGGAAGGCCACTTCGTGCTGGAGGACTGGCACAACTTCGGCGCCGACTACGACCGCACCCTGCAGGCGTGGCGGGACAACATCGAAGCCGGGTGGAGCCGTCTGCCCGCGCGCTACGACGAGCGGTTCCGCCGCATGTGGCGGTTCTACCTGGCCTCGAGCATGGCCCTGTTCCGGGTCCGCCAGGCCCAGCTCTGGCAACTCGTGCTCTCCCCCCGCGGCGTGCGCGGCGGCTATGTCGCCCCTCGCTGAGTCCCGTGGTCTCGGCTTCGTTGTTCCTGCCCGTCCATTGCCCCCACCCACTTCACCGGAGTCCCTCCATGAACACCCTCATTGCCGTGATCTACAAGCACCAGGAAGACGCTGCCGCCCAGACGCTGGCACGACTGCAGGATCTGCAGCGGGAATACCTGATCGCGCTGGAGGATGCGGTGATCGTGCGACGAAACGCCGACGGCAAACTGCATCTGCAGCAGTCCATCAACCTGACCTGGGCGGGCGCCTGGACCGGAGCTTTCTGGGGCCTGCTGGTCGGCGTCATCTTCGCCGGGCCGTTGGGCCTGGCGGTGGGTGGCTTGGGTGGCGCCGGGCTCGGCGCGTTGGCGGCGCGGCAGAGCGACTACGGCATCGACGATGAGTTCATCCGCGAATTGAGCGCCGAGGTCGAGCCGTGCTGTTCGGCCTTGTTCGTGCTCGCCCGGTCGATGACTGCGGACAAGGTGATCGCCGAGCTTCAGGGCACGGGCGGGCGGGTACTCAAGACCTCCCTGCCGGCCGATATCGAGGCGCGCCTGCAGCAGGCCCTGGCGAGCGCGGCGCCCGGCCACGCCGGCCACTGAGTCACAAGGAGATCTCGCGATGCGACCCCCCAAGCCCCTTTCCCTTCCCGCCGGTACCGTCGCCCTGCCGTCCTCCGGCCGGCGACGGTTCGTCCAGGGCATGACCGCCTTGGCGGCGGTGTGCGCGTCCGGCCTGCCCGGGCGTGCCGCCTGGGCGCAGCCTGCCGGACCCGAGCAACTGAGCGGTACGACGTTCGATCTGGTCATCGACGAGTTGCCGGTGAACTTTACCGGCACGCCCCGGATCGCCACGGTCGTCAACGGGCGTCTGCCCGGTCCGGTCCTGCGCGTGCGCGAAGGTGACACGGTCACGCTGCGCGTCACCAACCGCCTGCGGGAGATGACCACGATCCACTGGCACGGTGTGATCCTGCCGCCCGAGATGGATGGCGTGCCGGGCATCAGTTTCCCCGGCATCGCGCCGGGTGAGACGTTTACGTATAGCTTCACCCTGGTACAGAGCGGCACCTACTGGTACCACGCCCACACCCTGCACGAACAGACCGGACTCTATGGCGCGTTGATTGTCGAACCGCGCGTGGCCGACCCGGTGGTGGTCGACCGCGACTATCCGGTGATCCTCGCGGACTGGACTGACGAGGACCCCCTTCAGGTGTTCCTCAACCTCAAGAAGATGGGGAGCTACTACAACTTCGCCCAACCCACCGTTGGCGACTTCTTGGCGGATGTCTCGGGCGCGGGACTGACAGCCGCATTTGAGAAGCGGCGCATGTGGTACCGCTCGCGGATGAATCCGACGGATTTCAGCGATGTATCGGCGGCCACGTACACCTACTTGATGAACGGTGCCTCACCCGCCGGAAACTGGACCGCGCTGGCCCGTCCAGGGGAGCGCGTGCGCCTGCGCTTCATCGGAGCGGGCACCGCCACCTACTTTGACGTGCGCATCCCCGGCCTCCCGCTGACGGTCGTAGCCACCGACGGCCAGGCGGTCGAGCCCGTGGAGGTGGATGAGTTCCGGATTGGCCCGGGGGAGACCTACGACGTCATCGTGCAACTACCGGATGAACGCGCCTATTCGATTTACGCCCAGTCGATGGACCGGACCGGGTTCGCACGTGGCACGCTCGCGCCCCGGGAAGGCATGACGGCTGAGCCGCCACCGCTGGAGCCGCCGATCTGGCTCGACCCGATCGACATGATGGGCGCAATGGCGGCCATGGGCAGCATGCCCGACATGCCCGACATGGCCGACGGAGCCGGCCCGCATGCCGGGCATGGCATGGTCGAGCGGCCGGCACGGGCGCGCCATGCGCGCACAGAGTATGGCGCCACGACCGACATGCGGGTGGACTATCCCCGCGACAACCTCGATGACCCCGGCACGGGCCTGCGCGGGAACGGCCGCCGCGTGCTGACCTACGCCGACCTGCGCACGATCGGCGGTCCGCTCGACGCCCGCGTGCCCCAGCGCGAGTTGGAACTGCATCTGACCGGCAACATGGAACGCTTCATCTGGTCACTCGACGGCGTCAAGCTCAATGATGCAAAGCCGATCCACTTCCGCAAGGATGAGCGCCTGCGGGTCACCCTGGTCAACGATTCGACCATGGCGCATCCGATGCACCTGCATGGGATGTGGAGCGAGCTCGAATCGCCGCAGGGCGTGTTCCAGGTGCGCAAGCACACGGTCTCGGTACAACCCGCCCAGCGTGTGAGTTTCGCCGTGACGGCCGATGCGCCCGGGCGCTGGGCCTTCCATTGCCACCTGCTCTACCACATGGCCGCGGGCATGTTCCGCGAGGTGGTGGTCGCATGACGCGCTCAATCACAGGTTCCCTCCCGCTGACCTGCCTGGCGGTCGCCCTGGCGCTGGTGGCCCCACCGGGCCTGGCCGCCGATCCCGAGGCGAGGGCCGAGGCGGACCCGCCGGCCGAGGACCCTGGCGCGATGGCGATGCCCGCAGCCGACGCCGCGCAGGACTCCAGCGACCCCACGCCGCCCCCGATGGCCATGCAAATGGGTTCGATGCAGGGTGGCCAGGCCCCGCCGGACGCGCGGGATCCGGACGCCTGGGCGGACGGCTACGAGTACACGGGCATGCCCGGCTTCGAGCAAACCGACCAGATCGTGTTCGGCACGGTGCTGGTGGATGAGCTGGAACTGGCCTCGGGTGACGAGGGCGAAGGCCTGGGTTGGTCCTGGCAGGCGGCGTACGGCGGTGATCAGTCCAAGCTGTGGTTGCGCAGCCAGGGCCTGAAGGTCGAGGGCCAGCGTGTGGATCCTGCCAGCGATCTGGAAGTACTGCACTGGCGCGCGACCGGGGCGTTCTGGGGGCGCACGCTCGGTATTCGCCAGGATTTTGGACCCGACGGCCACACCTGGGTGGCAGCGGGCATCCAGGGGCTGGCTCCTTATTGGTTCGAGCTTGAAGCGACGGCTTACCTGGCCGAGGACGGACGTGTTGCCGGGCGCCTCAAAGCGGCCTATGACCTGAGGTTCACCAATCGGCTGATCCTGACCCCGGAACTGGAAGCCAACGCCTACAGTCGCGCGGACCCGGCACGGAGTTTGGGCAGCGGCCTGGGCAATGTCGAGCTGGGGTTGCGCCTGCGGTACGAGGTGCGGCGCAAGTTCGCACCCTATGTCGGCATTGTCTGGGAACGCGCCTACGGCGGCACGGCGGATCAGGCGCGGGCGCGCGGTGATGCAGCAACCGAGCGGCGGGTGGTCGCGGGTCTGAGGATCTGGTGGTAGGGCCGGACATGACGCCCCAACCCCAGCCACCGGCTTCGTGTCCGCCGGCCCCAACCGGCGCAAACGTGCAGCCGGGACGCCAGCCGGCGCCCTTGGCGCACGCATCGGCCGAAGGCAGCCCGCCCCACCCGGCGTCGCGAGATGAGATCGCGGAGCCTGCGGGCGGGCGCCGGGTGGCGATGCTGCTTCTGGTGACGGCCGCCTATGCCGCCAGTTTCGCGGCCTGGACCCTGGTGGGGGCGCTCGCACCGATTTTCGCCGCGACCTGGGCGCTGTCCGCTACCCAGGTGGGCTGGCTGGTGGCAGTCCCGGTGGCGGTGGGCGCGCTGGCCCGGCTGCCGATCGGCATGCTGGCCGATCGCTTCGGCGCCCGCGGCGTACTGTGCGCGCTCGTGCTCGTCCAGATGGCGGCGGCGATGATGATGTCGGACGCGACCGACTATGCCGGCCTGCTGGTGATCGCGGCGTTGCTTGGCCTGGGTGGCGGCACGTTCGCGGCCGGCGCTCAGTTCGTCGGGCGCTGGTTCCCGCAGGGCGCTGCAGGCCTGGCGTTTGGCGTCTTCGGGCTGGGCAACGCCGGCGCTGCGCTCACGGCGTGGTTGGCGCCGGTCCTGTGGGACCTGGGCGGCTCGCGCGCCGTCGCCGGCGTGTATGCCGCGGCGCTGGCCGTCATGGCGATCGCGTTATATGGCTTTGCGCGGGTTCCGGCTGGTCTGCGGGTCGCCCATGCCCGCGACCTTCGCGGTGCGCTCACAACGGCCGGTGCCTGGCAGTTGAGCTTCCTCTACGTCATTTCATTTGGCGGCTTCCTCGCCTTGTCCGTGCATCTGGCCACGGTCTTGGTAGACGTCTACGCGCTGTCCCCGGCACAGGCGGGCAGGCACGTCGCCGCCTTCGCCGTGATCGGCACCCTGGCGCGCCCGGTCGGCGGCCTGTTGTCGGATCGATGGGGCGGACGCCGGCTGCTGCATGGCGTGTTTCCGCTGGTGACCGTGCTCGCGCTCGCGCTCGCGATGGAGCCGGCCCACCTGACCGGCACCACGATCATCCTCTTGCTGGGCGTGATGCTGGGCCTGGGAAACGGCGCGGTCACCCAATTGGTGGCCGAGCAATTCCCGACGGCGGTCGGCACCGTCAATGGCCTGGTCGGCGCCGTCGGAAGCCTCGGCGGTTTGCTTCTTCCGGTGGCCCAAGGCATCGGCCAGGACCTGACGGGGTCCTACGTCTTCGGCTTCCTGCTGCTGGCCGTACTGGCGCAGGGAGGCTTCCTCGTAAACATCTTTAGGAGATCTCGATGAACACTGTACGAGTTGCCATTAACGGCTATGGCGTCATTGGCAAGCGGGTCGCCGATGCCGTGAGGGCCCAGGACGACATGAGCCTGGTCGGCGTCGCCGACGTCGGCACCGACTACCGGACCCGGGTCGCTCCATTGCGGGGCATCCCGCTGTTTGCAGCCACGCCCGAGGCGGCCGAGCGCATGCGCGCCGCCGGGATGGCCGTGGCGGGCGACCTGGACGCGCTGCTGGGTGCGTCGGATGTCGTGGTCGACTGCACGCCGAAGAAGGTCGCTGCCGAGAACAAGCGTCTCTACGACGCCCGGGGACTGCGCTCGATCTTCCAGGGCGGCGAGTCCCACGCCCTGACCGGCCACTCGTTCTGCGCGCAGGCCAACTATGCGTCCGCCGTGGGGCGTACCAGTACCCGCGTGGTGTCCTGCAATACAACCTCGATCCTGCGGACCCTCGGGGCGCTCAAACAAGCCGGGCTGCTCCAGCGTGCGCGCGGCACCTTGGTGCGCCGCGCCTCGGATCCCTGGGAGGCGCACCAGGACGGCATCATGAACACCGTCGTGCCGGAAAAGACCATCCCCAGCCACCAGGGGCCGGACGCACAGACCGTGGACCCGACGCTGGACGTCGTCACGATCGCGGTGAAGGCGTCGCACAACTCCAGCCACCTGCATACCTGGTGGGTGGAACTGACCCGCGAGGCGTCCCGCGAGGAGGTGCTCGCGGCATTCCGTGCGGCGCCGCGCATCGCCCTGGTGCGCACCCATGACGGCTTGGCGGCCCTGAACAGCACGATCGAACTGATGACCGACTTGGGGCGGCCCCGAGGCGACATGTGGGAAGTCGCGCTCTGGGAGGACGTACTGACGGTGGAAGGCAACCAGCTCTACTACGCCTACCAGGTGTTCAATCAGGCGATCGTCGTGCCCGAGACCATTGACGCGATCAGGGCCTTGACTGGTCTGGAGGCCGAGGGTGCGCGCTCGATTGCCAAGACCGACCGGGCGCTGGGCGTGGTCGGGGACTTTTTGCGGGGCGACTGATGCCCTGCCCACTGTGGAGGAATGACTCATGACGACGGATACGGGTTTCATCCTGGTCACCGGCAGCAGCGGCCGCATCGGCCGCGCCGTGATGCAGCGGCTCCAGGCACGGTTTGGGAACGTGGTCGGACTGGACCGCGCCGCCCCGACCCCGCCGCCGCCGGGCTGCAGTGCGATCGCCGTGGACATTGCGTCCGACCAGAGTGTGCGCGACGCCCTGGGCGTCTTGCGTGAACACCACGGGCGGCGCATCGCGTCGGTGGTGCACTTGGCGGCCTACTACGATTTTCTCGGCAAACCCAGTCCCAAGTACGAGCAGATCACGGTCGAAGGCACGCGCCGACTGCTTCGCGGCTTGCGAGAGCACTTCGACGTCGAGCAGTTCCTGTTCTCGAGCACCATGCTGGTCCACAAGCCGGGCGAACCCGGCGAGTTCATCCATGAGGATTGGCCGATCGAGCCCACGTGGGCGTACCCGGCCTCCAAGGTGCGCACGGAGGCCCTGATCGCCGAGGAACGGGGCGATATCGCCACCGTGATCCTGCGCCTGGCGGGCGTGTACGACGATACCTGCCATTCGCCTCCGCTGGCTCACCAGATGCAGCGGATCTACGAGGGCCAGATGGCCGCGCATCTGTATTCGGGTGAGGTCTCCCACGGCCAGGCCTACCTGCATTTGGACGATGCCGTCGATGCCATCGAGCGTGCGGTCGAACGGCGGGCGCTGCTGCCGGTGGGCACGGCACTGCTCATCGGGGAACCGGAAACGCTGAGTTACGACGAACTGCAGCACACGTTCATGCGCTTGCTGAACAAGAAGTCGTCTGAAACGCACAGCGTCCCCGGACTGCTGGCCAAGGTGGGCGCCTGGGTTCAGAACCTCCTGCCGGGCGACCAGTTCATCAAGCCCTGGATGATCGATCGCGCCAACGATCACTACGCCCTGGATATCACCCGCGCCCGGACGCTGTTGGACTGGGAGCCGGCGCACACGCTGCGCCAGAGCCTGCCGAAAATGGCGGCTGCCCTCGAGGCCGATCCGATCGGTTGGTACCGTGAGCATGGCCTGGAGCCGCCCGCATCGCTGCGCAAGGCCATCGAACGCGAGCGCCTGGCGTCCGTTGCCGGCGCCACACCGGAGCCGACCGAGGCGAGCCCGGCGTCCTCGGACGCCGCCACGCACGCCTGCCCGATGCACCCCGAGGACCCGCAGCATTCGGCGGGCAATTGCCCGCGCTGCGGCCTGGCGCTGGAACCTTGCCATCCTCAGGAGCCTGGCCATGCATGAGCATCACGTTCCCGCCGGGACGGCGCCCCAATACACCTGCCCCATGCATCCGGAGGTCGTGCGCTCCGGGCCGGGCCACTGTCCGAAATGCGGGATGGCCTTGGTCCCGCGCGAGGCGGCGCCCGTGAACGGCCACCCAGACGCGCACGGCCCGGACATGAGGGTGGAAGAGCACCGTCAGTTGCTCTGGCCACACTACCTCAACCTGATGCTGGGCCTCTGGTTGGTGGCCAGTCCGTTCACCCTGGGCTACCTGAGCGATTTCGCCCCGGACGCCAATCAACTGCGGGTCATGGCCGAGCGCGGACTCCCTTCGTTCGAGTGGCGCAATCTGGCAATGGCCTGGAGCGACGGGATCAGCGGCCTGCTGGTGATCATCCTCAGCGCGCTGTCGGCAGACGCCTGGCGACGCAATCCCTGGGCGCAATGGGCCAACGCCTTCGTCGGCTTGTGGCTGCTGCTGGCCCCGTTGGTGTTCTGGACGCCGCTTCCCGAGGCCTATGCC
>CAXAYM010000030.1:0-12491 GCA_963973175.1 uncultured Arenimonas sp. | reverse complement strand
CTTTGCCTATGGCAAAGAAGGGATTCGCGCCTGAAGGCGCTCCTACACAAGTGCTGCCTCAGTCCGCGCGCACGCGCCAGGCTTCGGTCAGCGAGATGACCCCCTGCCGGGCCAGGTTCACCGCCGCCTGCGTCAAGGGCACCATGCCTTCCTCCAGCGCCGCCGCGTGGATCCTGTCGGCTTCGGCGCCCGGCACGATCAGCGACTGGATGCGTGGCGTGACCACCATGAACTCGTAAACCGCCCGGCGCTTGAACATGCCCAGGCCCTCGCAGTGCGAACAGCCGCGACCGGCATGGAACACCTCCTCGGGACCCACGCCCAGGCTTTCGCGGATGTGTGGATCCACGTCCTCGACGTCCTTGCAGTGTGTGCAGGTCAGGCGCACGAGACGCTGCGACATCACCGCCAACAGCGAAGCACGCAGCAGGTAGGCCTCCACGCCCAGGTCCAGCAGGCGCGTCACCGTGGTCGCGGCCGTGTTGGTATGCAGCGTCGACAGCAGAAGATGGCCGGTGAGCGCGCTTTCCACCGCGATCGCGGCGGTTTCGCGGTCGCGGATCTCGCCGACCATGATCACGTCCGGGTCGTGGCGCAGGAAGTTGCGCATCGCGCTGGCGAAGGTGAACTGCGCCGCGCGGTTGACCTGCATCTGCTGGATCTCGTCGATGTAGAACTCGACCGGGTCCTCGATGGTCAGGATGTTGATGCGTTGCTTGCGCAGCTCCAGCAGCATCGCGTACAGCGTCGTTGACTTGCCGCAGCCGGTGGGGCCGGTGGTCAGGAACATGCCGTGGCTGCGCCCCATCACGTCCTCGATGCGGCGGCGGTCATCCTCGGTCAGGCCCAGCTGGTCCAGGTCCCACAGGCTTTCGTTGGTGTCGAGCAGCCGGATCACCACGCTCTCGCCGTACACCGCGGGCAGCACCGAAATGCGCAGGTCGACCTCGCGGCCGTCGTCGAGCGTGAAGGTGGTGCGGCCATCCTGCGGCTTGCGGTGTTCGGCCAGGTTCATCGCGCCCAGCACCTTGACGCGGCTGGTCACGGCCGGATGCAGGCTGCGCATCAGCCGGCGCACCGGCACCATTTCGTCATCGATGCGATAGAGCACGTCGGTGCCGTTCTCGCCGGGGCGCAGGTGGATGTCGGACGCGCGCCGGGCCACGGCGTCCGCGATCAGGCCATGCACGATGCGCACCACCGGTTTTTCACGAGAGAGCCGCTGCGCCTCCTGTTCCGTCGTTTCCGCCGAGGTCCCCGTCGGGTCCACGCCCAGCTGCCGGGCGATGTCCTGGTCCTCGACCCGGTCGTAGTGGCGGGCGATGGCCTCGCGGATCTCGCGGGGCGTCGCCAGCAGCGCATGCACCCGTTGCCGGGACAGGAAGTCCAGGGTGCTCAGGGCCTCGTTGTTGCCCGGGTCCTCCATCGCCACGGCGACGCTGCCGCCACGCACCAGGAGCGGCACGGCGCGCAGGCTGCGGGCCACCTCCGGGCGGATCAGGCGGGTGGCGGCCTGGTCCGGGGACAGGTTGCCGAGCCGCACCAGGGGCACGCCGAGCGCCCGGGCCTTGTGGAAGTGGGCCTCGGTCGTGTCGTCGCCCAGCGCGAGCCAGTCCCCGGCTTCCAATTGCCCGTCGTCATGGTTCCAGGGCGACGCCGTCGGGGAGGATTCCAGCCACTCGGCCAGGGCCCCGGGCTCGGTGATCAGGGTCGGGCTGCGCGGCGGGGCGGGTGTCGACATGGGCAGGCTCGCTGGGCGGACCCGGACAGTATGCCGCGCCCCCGGGGGCGCCAATTTGTCCCAGGTCACGTTTGCCCCTCCCGGGCCGGGAACGGGGGCCTGCCTGCGATAGAATCGGGCGGTCCCGCCGTACGGAAACGCCCATGCGCCGCCTCAGCCTTCTGCTCGCCCTGCTGCTCTCCCAGCCCGCCTTCGCCCAGGAACCCACCCAGGCCGCGGCCGACGCCGACCGCCGCAGCGACGAACACTCCTACGCCCAGCCCGACAAGGTCCGCATCACCAACCTCGGCCTGGACCTGGCCGTGGACTTCGCCGACCGCCAGCTTGAAGGCCATGCCACGCTGAGCCTGGACTGGCGGGACGAAGAGGCCGGCGAACTGGTGCTCGACACCCGCGACCTGGCCATCGAGCGCATCGAAGGCCGCAACGGCACGCGCAAGTGGCGCGAGCTCGAGTTCGCGCTGGCCGAAGAAGACGAGCGTTTCGGCAGCAAGCTCACGATCGCCATGCCGCGCCAGTACGAACAGGTGCGCATCCACTACGCCACTTCGCCCGATGCCTCCGGCCTGCAGTGGCTGGCCCCGAGCATGACCTCGGGCGGCAAGACGCCCTTCATGTTCAGCCAGTCGCAGGCCATCCACGCGCGCAGCTGGGTGCCGCTGCAGGACACGCCTTCGGTGCGCTTCACCTACACCGCGCGCATCCGCACGCCGGCCGACGTGATGGCGCTGATGAGCGCGGACAACGACCCGCAGGCCGAGCGCGACGGTGACTACCGCTTCACCATGCCCCAGGCGATCCCGAGCTACCTGATGGCGATTGCCGCGGGCGACCTGGTGTTCAAGCCGATCTCCGAACGCGCCGGCGTCTGGGCCGAGCCGCAGGTGATCGACCGCGCGGTGAAGGAGTTCGACGACACCGAGAAGATGATCCAGGTCACCGAGTCGCTGTACGGCCCCTACCGCTGGGGCCGCTACGACCTGCTGATCCTGCCGCCGTCCTTTCCCTTCGGCGGCATGGAGAATCCCCGCCTGAGCTTCATCACGCCGACCGTCATCGTCGGCGACAAGTCGCTGGTGTCGCTGATCGCGCACGAGCTGGCGCATTCGTGGTCCGGCAACCTGGTCACCAATGCGACCTGGAAGGATATGTGGCTCAACGAGGGCTTCACCAGCTACGTCGAGAACCGCATCGTCGAGGAATTGTTCGGCAAGGCCCGCGCCGACATGGAGTTCGTGATCAGCCGCAACGGGCTGCGCGAGGAGCTCAAGGACGTGCCGGAAGCGCAGCAGGTGCTCATGCTGCCGGCGCGCGAAGGGTCCGATCCCGAAGAGGCGCTGGGCGCCGTGGCCTACGACAAGGGCGCGTGGTTCCTGCAGTTCCTGGAGCAGCGTTTCGGCCGTGAAACCTTCGATCCCTTCCTGCGCGCCTGGTTCGACCAGCACGCCTTCCAGTCGGCCACCAGCGAACAGTTCCTGGCCTTCCTCGAAAGCGAACTGATGGCGAAGAAGCCCGGGGCCGTCAGCCGCGAGGAGGTACTGGCCTGGATGACCGAGCCGGGCATCCCGGCGTTCGCGCCTGCGATCGAGTCCCCGCGCTTTGCCGCGGTGGACGCCGCCCGCGCCGACTGGCTGGAGAGCCGCGAAACCGCCCGCGACCTGCCCACCGCCGAGTGGACCACCCAGGAATGGGTGTATTTCCTGGAAGGCATGCCCGAGTTGCTGGAGCCTTCGCAGATGGTCGAGCTCGACCAGGCCTTCCGCTTCACCGGCACCTCCAACGGCGAGCTGGCCCAGCGCTGGTACCCGCTGGCCGAGCGCAGCCAGTATTTCGAGGCGCGGCCGGCGATGTCGCTGTTCCTGCGCAAGATCGGCCGCCGCAAGCTGATCATGCCGACCTATGAGGCCCTGGTCGCCAGCGAGGAAGGCCTGGCCTTCGCCACGCAGGTGTACGCGATGTCCAAGGCGGGTTACCACCCGATCACCCGCGGTTCGGTGGAGTCGGTGCTGGAGAAGGCCCGCAAGGCCGCGGACGCAGGAACGCAATGACGTCCGACCGCCCGGCGAGTTCACGCAACAAGCTGCTGCTGGCCGGCGCCCTGGGCGTCACCATCGGCGCGCTTGGGCTGGCCGCCAGTGCGCCCGAACGCATCCTGCAGGCCGAGTTCGCGCGCCAGCGCTGGCTGGCCGGCGCCGATCCGCTGGATTTCGAAGTCGCCGGGCACCGCTGGTCCACCGTGGCGGCCGGTCCCGCCGATGCCCCGCTGCTGGTCCTGGTGCACGGCTTCACGGGCAGCAAGGAAAACTGGCTGCCGCTGATGCGCGAGCTTTCGCGCACGCACCGCGTCATCGCGGTGGACCTGCCCGGCTGGGGCGAGAGCGATCGCCTGTCCGGCGCCGATTACGGCCCGGTCGCCCAGGCCGCGCGGCTGGCGGAATTCATCAAGGCCCTGCCGCAGGCGCCGGAACTGGTGGTGGGGCATTCGATGGGCGGGCAGATCGTCGGCTTGCTGGCCTCGCGCCACCCGGAAACCGCGCCGCGCATCGTGCTGATGTCCTCGGCCGGCGTGCGCTACGAGGAAAACGCGTTCGCGAACGCCGTGCTGGCGGGCGACAATCCCTTCCAGATGACCAATCGCGCCGAACTCAAGCGTTACCTGGGCATCGTGTTCGCTGATCCGCCCTTCGTGCCCTGGCCGGCCAGCGAGGCGCTGGTGCGTCGCAGGCGCGCGGATGCCGATTTCGAACAGCGCGTGCTCGACGGCATCGGCCGGGGCCCCGACGCCTTTGCGCTGGAAGCCGAGCTCGGCAACATCACCGCGCCCACCCTGCTGCTGTGGTGCCGCGAGGACAAGGTCATCGACATCAGCGCCGCCGAAATCTTCGCAAGGGGCCTGCCGCAAAGCCGCACGGTCATCCTCAGCGGCTGCGGCCACATGCCGATGATGGCCCAGCCCCGCAACGTCGCCGAAGCCCTCCGCGACTTCCTGTAGGAGCGCCTTCAGGCGCGAATCTTTTGACTTTGCCTTTGGCAAAGAAGGAATTCGCGCCTGAAGGCGCTCCTACAAGAGCAAAAAAAGGCCGCCCGGAGGCGGCCTTTTTCTTGCAGCGGGGTGGGTGGGCCTTATTCGCCGGCGCGCGACTCGTCGCGGGCGGCCTTGAAGGCATTGCCTTCCACGTAGTTCGGCCAGGCCTCGTTGCCGGCCAGCTCGCGGCCGACGCCGTACAGCGCCTGCAGGTCCTGCACGACGCCGCGCAGGTCCCAGTTCGGGTCGTACTCGTCGGCGGCCTTGTGGTAGGCCACGGTCTGGTAGTTGGCCTGGATCTCGCGGCCGTAGTCCTTGCCCTTCTCGACGTGGTCGATGCCGCCCTTGGCGTACAGCGCCGGCACGCCGTACTTGGCGAAGCTGAAGTGGTCGGAGCGGAAGAAGAAGCCCTTCTCGACGCCGTCCTCTTCCACCAGCACGCGGCCCTGGGCCTCGGCGATCGGGCGCAGCACGTCGTCGAGCTCGCTGTTGCCCAGGCCGATCACCACGAAGTCCTTCGTCGGGCCGACCACGGACATCGCGTCCAGGTTCACCACCGCCACCGTGTCCTTGAGCGGGATCACCGGATTGGCGGCGTAGTACTTCGAACCCAGCAGGCCCGACTCCTCCAGCGTCACCAGCAGGAACACCACCGAGCGCGCCGGCTTCGGATCCTGCACGGTGAAGGCCTCGGCGATCTCCAGCACGCCGGCCACGCCGGTGGCGTTGTCGATGGCGCCGTTGTAGATGTGGTCCTCGCCCCCGGAACCGGCCGACACCGCGTTGCCGTCACCGCCGTGGGTGGCGCTGTGGTCGCCCAGGTGGTCCCAGTGGGCGGTGTAGACGATGGCTTCGTCCGGACGCTCCGTGCCCGGCAGCTTGGCCAGGATGTTGCGCGAGCTGCTTTGATTGATGGTCGAGTTCAGCGTGGCGCTGAAGGTGGCGTCGCCCAGGTCCACGGCCTTGAAGCCGGGCTGGTTGGCGGCGATACGCTGCTCGGCCAGGTCCAGGCCGGCGTCGGCGAACAGCTTCTCGGCGACCTCACCGGTGATCCAGCCCTGCATCGGCAGGCGCGGTTCGGGGTCGTCCGCAACGGTCAGGTCGTACTGCGCGCCCGACCAGCTGTTCTTCACCACGTCCCAGCCATACCCGGCGCCGGCGTCGTCGTGGATGATCAGCGCGGCGGCGGCGCCCTGGCGCGCGGCCTCTTCGTACTTGTAGGTCCAGCGGCCGTAGTAGGTCATCTTCTTGCCGCTGAAGAGTTCACTGCTGTCGACGTGGAAACCCGGGTCGTTGACCAGCATGACCACGGTCTTGCCCTTCACGTCCAGGCCTTCGTAGTCGTTCCAGCCGGCTTCCGGCGCATTGACGCCATAGCCCACGAACACCATTTCGCTGGCGTCGACGCTCACTTCGGGCTTGGCGGTGCGGGTGCCCAGCGCCATCTGCGTGCCGAAGGCCAGCGGGCGGTCTTCGCCCCCGAGCGTGATCTTCGCGCTGGAGGTGGACTCGTCGGCGGTGGTTTCCACCATCGCCACGTCCTGGAACCAGCTGTCGCCGTTGCCCGGCTGCAGGCCCAGGCGCTCGAACTGCGCGACCAGGTAGTCGGCGGTCATCTGCTCGCCCGGCGTACCGGGGGCGCGGCCGCCGAAGGCATCGGAAGAAAGCACCTTCACATGTGCGGCGAAGTCTTCGGCGGAAATCTCGGGCCCGAAGCCGTGGTCGGCCGACGGCGCGGCCGGGGCCGCCGCCGCCGGGGCCGCGGCGGTATCCGTCGACTCCGCAGGCTCCGGCGACGGGCTGCAGGCCGACAAGGCCAGCGCCGCGGCGGCAAAAAGCAGGGTGTGTTTCATGCGTGGGGTCTCCAGCTGAACGGAAACCCCGATTCTAGCCCCAACCCGGGGTTCAATCCTCCCGCGGTGCATCCGGGCTGTCGATCATCGTCGGCGAAACGCCCGACTGCTTGCCGACCTTCGCGTCCGGGTGCACGTAAAGCTCAACCTCATGTTCGAAGACCATCTCGCCGCCGACCACCGAGCCGGCGCCGATCACGATGCGCGGCATCCGGTTGCGCTTGGTCGACCACCAGCCGCCCTGGGGCTTCTCGACCCGCAGGCCCCCGCGCACGGTGGCGCCCTCGAGCGTGATGTCGCCATTGGTGGTGACCACTTCGCCGCCCACTTCCGTGCGGTCGAGATGGATCATCCCGTTCACGTTTTCGACGTTGCCGCCGATCACCACGCCGGCCTGCGCGCGGACCGCGCCGTTGACTGTCTCGATGTCGTCCTCGACGCGGGCATCGCGGCCCAGCTTCACGGCGCCGTTGACGGCTTCCAGGCGGCGGGCGCTGGCGCCGTCCTCGAGCCGGATGCCGCCGTTGACGGTTTCCGCATCACCGACGCGGGCGTTTTCCTCGACGCGGATACCGCCATTGACGGTCTCGGCTTCGCGCACGCTGGCGCCTTCCCGGATGGTGATGCCGCCATTGACGCTGGAAAGCGAACCGTATTCGCGGCCGGCCTCGGCGGTGATGCCACCGAATACCTTGTCGATGTCCTCGGCGGCGAAAGCGGGCGCGCTTGCCAGGGCCAGCGAAAGGGGGATCAGGGCGGCGAGGGGACGAATGCGCATGGCGGGGCTCCTTGGAAAGTTCCGGGTTGGATGCAGCGTCCGGGCCGGGGGTTTAAAGCCCCGACAGGCCCACTATCCCCGCCGGGGCTACAATTCGCCCGTGCCACACGTCCCGGAGTCCGCCTTGTCCGCCCAGAACCGCCCCAAGCCCCTGCTCTTGCTCATCCTCGACGGCTGGGGCCACCGCGACGACCCCGCCGACAATGCCCTGGCCCAGGCCCGGCTGCCGAACTGGCGCCGCCTGCTGGCTGATTGCCCGCACACCCTGGTGCATACCGAGGGCCGCCACGTCGGCCTGCCCGAGGGCCAGATGGGCAATTCCGAGGTCGGCCACATGAACATCGGCGCCGGCCGCATCGTCTACCAGGACTTGACCCGCGTGGACGCCGCCATCGAAGACGGGAGCTTCTTCGAAAACACCGAACTCGTGGCCGCCTGCCGCGCCGCCAGGGCCGCCGGCGGCACCCTGCACCTGTTCGGCCTGCTCTCGCCGGGCGGCGTACACAGCCATGAGGACCATCTTTTCGCGATGATCGAACTGGCCCGCCGCGAAGGCGTGGCCGACATCGCCGTGCACGCCTTCCTCGACGGCCGCGACATGCCGCCGCGCTCGGCCGAACCCAGCCTTGCGCGCCTGCATGCCCTCTGCGACGAGGGCGACGTGCGTGTGGCCACCGTCATCGGTCGCTACTACGCCATGGACCGCGACAAGCGCTGGGACCGCCTCGAGCGCGCCTGGAAGGCCATCGTCGAGGCCGACGCCGACGACACCGCCTCCGATGCGCCGACGGCGCTGCAGGCCGCCTACGGCCGCGACGAGAACGACGAGTTCGTGCAGCCCACCGTCATCCGCGGCCACCACCCGATGCGCGACGGCGACGCCGTGGTGTTCATGAACTTCCGCGCCGACCGCGCCCGCCAGCTTACCGCGGCCTTCGTCGACCCGGCCTTCGACGGGTTCGCGCGCCGCGTGCCCAAACTCGGCCGTTTCGTCTGCCTCACCGAATACGATGCCAGGCTGCCGGCCCCGGTCGCCTTCGGCCCCGAGGACCTGAAGAACACCCTCGGCGAAGTGCTTTCCGCCCATGGCCTGAGCCAGCTGCGCATCGCCGAAACCGAAAAGTACGCCCACGTCACCTTCTTCATGAGCGGCGGCAAGGAGGCCGTGGTCGAAGGCGAGGATCGTGCGCTGATCCCGTCGCCCAAGGTCGCCACCTACGACCTGCAGCCGGAAATGAGCCTGCCCCAGCTCACCGCGCGCCTGACCGACGACATCCGCGCCCGCCGGCACGACGTGATCATCTGCAACATCGCCAATCCCGACATGGTCGGCCACAGCGGCATCCTGGCCGCGGCGGTCAAGGCCGCCGAGGCGGTGGACCATGCGCTCGGCGCCATCCGCGGCGCGCTGGAAGAGGTGGGCGGCGAGATGATCGTCACCGCCGACCACGGCAACCTTGAAATGATGCGCGACCCGGACACCGGCCAGCCGCACACCTCGCACACCGTCGGGCCCGTGCCTTTCGTGTACTGCGGCCGCAAGGCCCGCCTGCGCGACGGCGGCGCCCTGCGCGATATCGCCCCGACGATGCTGGCCCTGCTGGGCCTGCCCAAGCCAGCGGAAATGAGCGGCCAGTCGCTGGTGGAGCCGGCTTGATCCGTCGCCTGGTGCTGGTTGCCTGCCTGGCCGTCGCGGCCATGCCCGCCCTTGCCCAGCCGGCCGATCGCGAAAAGAAGGAAGCCGCCGCCGAGCAGCAGCTGCAGGCGCTGCGCCAGCAGATCAAGGCGATCACCGCCGAACAGCGCAAGCTCGACGGCGAACGCAGCGACGCCAGCCAGGCCCTGCGCGAAGCCGACGCCCAGGTCGGCGAGGCGGTTCGCGCCCTGCGCCGCACCGAGGCCGGCATCGCGACGACCGAAGTCGAACTGCGCGACCTCCAGCAACAGCAGGCCCGGCTCGAGGCCGGCCTCTCCGAGCAGCGCGAGGCCCTGGCGGCACTCGTGCGTTCGGCCTACGCCCTGGGACGCCACGAACAGCTCAAGCTGCTGCTGGCCCAGGACCGCATGGCCGACCTGGCCCGCGTGCTGGCCTACCACCGCTATTTCCAGGCCGACCGGCAGGAACGCATCACCGGCCTGCTCGGCGAGCTGCAGGCCCTGGCCGCCGTTGCCCGGCGCATCCAGGACCAGCGCGACGTGCTGGCGGCGGCGCTGATCCAGCAGCAGGCCGACCTCGATGCCCTGGAGGCCCAGCGCGCCGATCGCGCCAAGGTGCTGGCGGGCCTCGAGGCGGGCTTCAAGGACCGGGCCGCGCGCCTGGCCGCCCTGGGCCGGGACGAGAAGACCGTGCTCAAGCTGCTCGAACAGCTGCGCGACGCCGTCGCCGACATTCCCCACCAGGTGGACGACACCCGGCCCTTCGCCAGCCGCCGCGGCCAGCTCGGCCGGCCCCTGGCCGGGAGCGTGCTGGCGGCTTTCGGCGGCAAGCTGCCCGATGGCCGCAGCAGCGACGGCTGGCTGGTCGCCGGCACCGCCGGGGCGGAAGTGCGGGCCGTGGCGCCCGGCCGGGTGGCGTTCTCGGACTGGCTGAAGGGCTACGGCCTGCTGGTCATCGTCGACCACGGCGACGGCTGGATGAGCCTGTACGCCTTCAACGACGCCCTCCTGAAGGACGTCGGCGACTGGGTCCGGGCCGGCGACCCGCTGGCCACCGTCGGCAGCTCCGGCGGCCAGGGCCGCCCGGCCCTGTACTTCGAACTGCGCCGCAACGGCCAGCCCCAGGACCCCAAGCCCTGGTTCAAACCCTGATACCGCCCACGCGCTGTGCGGGCGCATAATCTGCCCATGCGCCAATTGCTTGCATTCAGCTTCGTGCTCCTTCCCGCCCTGGCCTTCGCCCAGGCGCCCGCGCCCGTTTCCGCTCCCGTGGACGCCACCGATCCCGTCGTGGCCCAAACCCTGCCGGCCGACGTCCCGCTGGCCGAGATCCGCCGCTACGTTTCGGTCTACAACGCCGTCAAGGACGCCTACGTCGAACCGGTAGACGACCAACAGCTGATGAAGTCCGCCCTGCGCGGCCTGCTGTCCGACCTCGACCCGCACAGCGCCTACCTGGAAAAGGACGCCGCCGAAGCCCTGCTCGACGACACCCGCGGCGAATACATCGGCATCGGCGTGGAAACCGAACGCCGCCCCGACGACACGCTGCTGGTAGTCGCGCCGATCGACGGAACGCCCGCGCACCGCGCCGGCCTGCGTGCCGGCGACATCATCGTCGCGATCGACGGCGAAGCCCTGAGCGGCAACGCCACGCCGCACCACGACCTGCGCGGGGAGGCCGGCGAGCCGGTCACGATCACCATCACCCGCGCCGGCGAAATCGAGCCGCGCGACATGAGGATCGTGCGCGAAGCCATCCGCGTCACTTCGGTGTCCAGCCGCCTGCTCGAGCCCGGCTACGCCTACCTGCGTATCAGCACCTTCCAGACCGACACCGGCCCCCAGATGCGGCGCCAGCTGCGCAAGCTCACGGAAGAAGCCGACGCCCCGGTGCGCGGCCTGGTGCTGGACCTGCGTTCGAACCCGGGCGGCCTGCTCAGCGCCGCGGTCGAAGCCGCCGACGCACTGCTCGACGACGGCCTGATCGTGCGCACCCAGGGCCGGTTGCCGTATTCGAACGCCAGCTTCCACGCCAAGCCGGGCGATCTGCTCAAGGGCGCGCCCGTCATCGTGCTGGTCGACACCGGCACCGCCAGCGCCGCCGAAGTGCTGGCCGGCGCGCTGCGCGACCACGGCCGCGCCAGCGTCATGGGCTCGCGCACCTACGGCAAGGGCTCGGTGCAGACGGTGGTGCCGCTGGACAACGGCGATTCGATCAAGCTCACGACGGCGCGTTATTACACGCCAAGCGGCACGTCGATCCAGGCCCGCGGCATCCGCCCCGACATCGTGCTGCGTGGCGAGGCCGCGCGTGGCCTGCGCGAACAGGACTTGGCGGGACATCTCGCCGGCGAAGGCGAATCGGCCGTCAAGGCGGGCGAACTGATCGAAGGCGACACCGCCATCGACCGGGCCCTGGATGCACTGAAGGCGGGGACGGCGACCGCCCGCGCGCGCCGCCGCTTCTGAGGGCTCACGCCGCGCGCGGCGCGGCGATCATCAGCAGCGACAGCGGCCGGCCGGTGTCCGGGTCGTGCGGCTCATGCAGGCCCGCCAGCACGAGTCCCGCTTCCCGCAGGTCGGCGATCCAGCGCGGCAGCGTCCGGAAATACCAGGGCATCGCGGAGGGGAAGCGGCCGGCGCCGAAAGCCGAGAACGTCTCGGTGCGCCAGCCGTCAGCGTAGCCTTGCTCGCCGCAGGCTTCCCAGGGATGCACGGTGTGGATGACCAGGTGCCCGGACGCGGCAAGTCGCCGCCGCAGCCCGGTCAGCAGCGGGACGATGCCTTCATCGAGCAGGGCGAAGTTGCAGACGATGGCGTCGAAGGGACCGGGCAGGGTGTCGCCTTGCGTGAGCGTGGCGTAGTCCGCCACCTCGAAGCGCCCGCCGCCGGCGCCGCGTGCCGCTTCGACCAGGGGCGGTGAACCATCCACGCCCACGCAGTCCACGCCGCGCGCGCTGAACTCACGGCACAGCCAGCCCTCGCCGCAGCCCACGTCGAGCAGCGTCGCCGGCGCCAGGCCGGCCACGGCCGCGACCACCGCGGCATTGGTGCCCAGCCGCCGGCTGGCGATGCCGTCGCTGCGCACGATGTCCGTCCAGGCCTGGGCGTTGGCCAGCCAGCTCTCGGCGATGGACTTGTCGTTCATGGGCTGTCTTCCTCCTCCAGAGTCTTCATCGGCGCCCGCGGACCACCAGCGCCACGCCCCCGACGATTGCGAGCGCGGCCAGGGCCAGCCGCAAGGTGGCCGGTTCATCCAGCCAGGCCACGCCGGCCACGGCGACCAGCAGGGGCACGAGCAGCTGCAGCGTGGCGGCGGTGCTCGAGCGCAGCGCGGGCAGGGCGGTGTACCAGATCGCGTAACCCAGGCCCGAGGCCAGGGCACCCGAGGCCAGGGCGCAGGCCACTCCCATCGCGTCGAGCCGGTGGCCGCCC
>CAXAYM010000029.1:0-12565 GCA_963973175.1 uncultured Arenimonas sp. | reverse complement strand
CCCCCGCCGTAAGACAGATCGTGCACGTACGTGGCCGACGGCGGCCGGGTCGTGGCGTCCAGGTCGCCCACGGCCTCGGCGGTCGGCTGTTCGAACAGCAGCGCGCGTCCGCCATCGGTCACGTCGAACACGCGCACCCGGAAACGATCCTGGGTCTCGCTGGGCAAGGCGTCGGCGATCAGCCGGCTGACCCGGAAGGAAGCCGCCAGGGTGCCGATTTCACGGGCGCGCCGTTCGGCGAGGTCGCGGGGCGGCGAACCGGCGCTGAAGACCGGCAGCCGGATGGTCACGCCGTCGTTCGGACCCGGCATGCCGGTGCGCTGGACCAGCTGGAAGGGGGCCGACATCACCGGCCGGTCCGCGTCACGGGCGAAGCGTGCCGCCGCCAGGTTGGCCGGCTGGGTGGCGACATCCAGGCCCACCAGCGCCTCGTTGCCCGGCCTCGGCGCCACCAGGGTGGTCAGGTAGTGGTCGCGACCGTCCGGCTCGGCGCCTGCAGCCGGCCTCGCGGAACGTTCGGCATAAGCCATCGCCTGCAGGCTGGGAAACTGTTCGCGCGGACGCAGGTTGGCGTAGATGGCCTCGAACTCGACCTCGGTGACCGTGTCCGACGCCAGGAACAGCGCCTGCACGGCGCGCACCAGCAAGCCGCAGGTCTGCAGCTGGCCGTCGACCGCTTCGAAACTGCGCTCGGCCAGCCGGTCGAGCCGCATGCGGTCGGAACGCTCCAGTGCATCGTGGTGGAGGGCCGCCGCCAGGACACTCAGGGCCAGGCCGACGAGCAAGGCACCGAAGCTCCACAACCACGTGGGTTGGCCGAGGAAGCCTCCGTCTTTGCGGTGCTCGTGCACGCCTCTCTCCTGCGTCCCTACCCGGGTTTGCGGCAGAATCCCGGTCCTGACCCCAAAAGGAAGCCATCCATGACCCACCAGGACATCGGCCATCTATATCGCGCGCACCTGTCGACAATCAAGGCGCGCGCCGACCGGGCCCTGGAAAAGGGTGGATTCGATCACCTTCTGGTGGCGTCCGGGGTCGAAAAATTCGAGTTCCTCGACGACCGGCCCTATCCGTTCAAGCCCAATGCGCACTTCAAGGCCTGGCTGCCGCTGACCCGCCACCCCTCGTGCTGGATCGCCTACACACCCGGACGCAAGCCGGTGCTGGTGTATTTCCAGCCCGACGACTACTGGCACGTGCCCCCGACCGCGCCGGAGGGCGTGTGGGTGGATGAATTCGACGTGCGCGTGATCAGCGACCCCGCCGACGCCGTGAAGCACCTGCCCCCGGAGGGCAAGGCGGCGATCCTGGGCGAGGCCGATGCCGCCCTGCCCGGCTTCACGCCGAACAACCCCGGCGCCGTCATCGATTACCTGCACTTCCACCGCGCCTGGAAAACGCCCTACGAACTGAACCGCATGCGCGCCGCCCAGCGCCGCGCGGTGCCGGGCCACCTGGCCGCACGCGCGGCGTTCCAGGCCGGTGCCTCCGAAGCCCGCATCCACGCCGCCTACCTGGCCGCGACCGGGCATACCGACCTGGACGCGCCTTACAACAGCATCGTCGGCCTGAACGAGCACGGTGCGACGCTGCACTACCAGTACAAGGACGCCGACGCCCCGGGTCGCCACCGTTCGCTGCTGATCGATGCCGGTGCCGAGGTCGATGGATACGCCTCGGACATCACCCGCACCTGGGGCGACGGCGACGAGGACTTCGCGGCGCTGGTGAACGCGGTCGAGAACGAACAACTCGCCCTTTGCGGCAAGGTGCGCGCGGGCATGGACTATCGCGACCTGCACCTGGAATGCCACCTGCGGCTGGGCAGCGTGCTGCGCACGCTGGGCATCGTGGACATGGATCCGGGCCAGATGCTGTCGACGGGGCTGACCTCGACCTTCTTCCCGCACGGCCTCGGGCATCCGATCGGGCTGCAGGTGCACGACGTCGCGGGCTTCACCGACGAAAACGGCGAGCTGATCCCGCGTCCTGACGGCCACCCCTTCCTGCGCATGACCCGCACGCTGGAGCCGGGCATGGTGGTGACGATCGAGCCGGGGCTGTATTTCATCCCGACGCTGCTTTCGAAGCTCAAGGCCCGCCCGGAAGGCAAGGCGGTCAACTGGGGCAAGGTGGAACAGCTGCTGCCCTGGGGCGGCGTGCGCATCGAAGACGAGGTGCACTGCACCGACGGCGAGCCCGAGAACCTGACGCGGGATGCCTTCGCGGCTGCTTGAAAGGGCAAGAGCCAGGCACTAACTACCTGATTCTTGATAGAATTCGCGTCCTTTCAGCCCAAAAACCCCGGTAAATCACCGGGGTAGCGACCCGCCCCCATGGAAAAGAGCTTCGAGCCCAGCACCTTCGAGACCAAGTGGTACGCCCATTGGGAGTCCACCGGCTGCTTCAAGCCCTCGGGCAAGGGCCAGCCCTACACCATCATGCTGCCGCCGCCGAACGTCACCGGCACCCTGCACATGGGCCACGCCTTCCAGCACACCCTCATGGATGCGCTGGTGCGCTACCACCGCATGAAGGGTTACGACACCCTCTGGCAGGTCGGCGCCGACCATGCCGGCATCGCCACCGAGATGGTCGTCTCGCGCAACCTCGCGCTCGAAGGCAAGGGCGAAACCCGCGACTCGCTCGGCCGCGACAGGTTCATCGAAAAGGTCTGGGACTGGAAGAAGGAATCGGGCGACACCATCGCCCGGCAGATGCGCCGCATGGGCGCCTCGGGCGACTGGAGCCGCGAGCGTTTCACGATGGACGAGGGCCTGAGCAAGGCCGTGATCGAAACCTTCGTGCGTCTGCACGAGGAAGGCCTGATCTATCGCGGCCAGCGCCTGGTCAACTGGGACCCGGTGCTCAAGACCGCCATCTCCGACCTGGAAGTGGTCAGCGAGGAGGAAGACGGCAAGCTCTGGTCGATCCGCTATCCGCTCGCTGATGGCAGCGACCTCGTCGTTGCCACGACCCGCCCGGAAACCATGCTCGGCGACACCGCGCTGATGGTGCACCCGGAGGACGAGCGCTACGCGCACCTGGTCGGCAAGACCGTGAAGCTGCCGCTGAGCGACCGCGAGATCCCGGTCATCGCTGATGATTACGTCGATCGCGAGTTCGGCACCGGCGTGGTCAAGGTGACCCCGGCGCACGACTTCAACGATTACGCGGTGGGCCAGCGCCACGGCCTGCCGATGATCAACATCCTCACGCCCGAGGCCGCGATCAATGACAACGCGCCGGAAAAATACCGCGGCCTGGACCGCTACGCCGCGCGCAAGGCCGTGCTGGCCGACCTGGAGGCCCAGGGCCTGCTGGTCGAGGAAAAGAAGCACAAGCTGCAGGTGCCGCGCGGCGACCGCACCGGCCAGGTGATCGAGCCCTACCTCACCGACCAGTGGTTCGTGAAGATGGACAGCCTGGCCGCACGCGGCCTGGAGCTGGTCGAAAACGGCAGCGTGCGTTTTGTCCCGGAGAACTGGATCAACACCTACCGGCACTGGATGGGCAACATCCAGGACTGGTGCATCAGCCGCCAGCTCTGGTGGGGCCACCGCATCCCGGCCTGGTACGACGCCGCCGGCAAGGCCTATGTCGGCCGCGACGAAGCCGAGGCGCGGGCGCGCAACGGCCTGGCCGACGACGTGGCGCTGACCCGCGACAGCGACGTACTCGAGACCTGGTTCTCGTCGGCGCTGTGGTCGCACAGCACCCTGGGCTGGCCCGACGCCGGCGACATGGCGAAGTACGGCTACGACAAGCGGCTTCCGACCTCGGTGCTGGTGACGGGTTTCGACATCATCTTCTTCTGGGTCGCCCGGATGATCATGATGACCGACCACTTCACCGGCAAAGTGCCCTTCAAGGACGTCTACATCACCGGCCTGGTGCGCGACAAGGACGGCCAGAAGATGTCCAAGTCCAAGGGCAACGTGCTCGACCCGATCGACCTGATCGACGGCATCAGCCTCGACGACCTGGTGGCCAAGCGCACCAGCGGCCTGATGAAGCCGACCGACGCGCCGAAGATCGAAAAAGCCACGCGCAAGGAATTCCCCGAGGGCATCCCGGCCTTCGGCGCCGACGCGCTGCGTTTCACCTTCGCCTCGCTGGCCACGCACGGCCGCGACATCAAGTTCGACCTGGCGCGCTGCGAGGGTTACAAGAATTTCTGCAACAAGCTCTGGAACGCCGCCCGCTTCGCGCTGATGAACTGCGAGGGGTTCTCCGTGGACGCAGCTTCCGCCCCGACCCCGGGCACGGATGCCGAGCGCTGGATCCTGCATCGCTTCAACGCGATGCTGCGCGAGGTCGAGAAGGCCTATACCGACTACCGCTTCGACCTGGCGTCGCAGGCGCTGTACGAGTTCGCCTGGAACGAGTTCTGCGACTGGTTCCTGGAGCTGGCCAAGCCGGCGCTGCAGGGAGAGGATTCCGCCGCGGCCGACAGCACCCGCCATACCCTGCTCTACGTGCTCGAGGGCCTGCTGCGTGCGCTGCACCCGGTGATCCCCTTCGTCACCGAGGAGATATGGCATTCGGTGGCGCCCAAGCTGGGTATCCGCGCCGACACCATCAGCACCCAGGCCTGGCCGGAGGTGAACCCGGCGTTCGATGCGCCCGGCGCCGCCGCCGACATCGAGTGGCTCAAGGCGGCCGTGACCCAGCTGCGCTCGATCCGCAGCCAGATGAACATCGCGCCCTCGAAGGCCGTGCCGCTGCTGCTGCAGGGTGGCGACGACGCCGATCGCGCGCGCACCGATCGCTACGCCGCGGCGCTCAGGTTCCTCGCCCGCCTGGAATCGATCGACTGGCACGAGGGCGAAGCGCCCGCGTCCGCCGCCGCCGTCGTGGGCGACCTGAAGCTGCTGATCCCGCTCGAAGGCCTGATCGACCTGGGCGCCGAGCGCGCGCGCCTGGACAAGGAGCTCAAGCGCATCGCCGGCGAGATCGCCAAATGCGAAGCCAAGCTGGGCAACGCCACCTTCGTGCAGAACGCCCCGGCCGCCGTCGTCGACACCGAGCGCGGCCGCCTGGCCGATTGGGCCCGCCAGCATTCGGCGCTGCAGGCGCAGCGCTCCAAGCTGGGCTGAACCCGGGCCGCCGCACTCATGGCCGGTCCCGCCGGATTGGGGCGTTGGGTAGACAAGCGCGGGCCCGGCACCGCCTGGTGCGGGTGCCGCGCTCATTCCGCCACAGGAGCTGCCCATGCGTCCCGTTTCGATGACCACCCTTCTTGGTGTCGCCGCCCTGGTGTCCGCCCCTGGCCTGGCCCTCGCCCAGCGCGCCGGCGCGCCGGACGTTGATCGCGTCCAGCTCGCCGTCACCGACAGCGGCGGTGCAAGCTGTCCGCGGGATGCGGTCCTGACCGCCTGGGCCCACACCAATGGCCCCGGCCCCGTCCGATTCGTGATCCACAACAGCGGCGGTGGCAAGACCGGCGAACTCAAGGCCGATGCCGTCGCCGGCGCGGCGGGCACCTACCTCGCCACCTACAAGCACACGTTCAAGATCACCACCGACGTCGACATCCAGTACAGGGCGGAGGCCGCGGGCACGGGGCAGGCGTCGAACTGGGTGCCGTTCAAGACCACCTGCGGTCCGCGGGCGCGGGCCACCACGTCGGCGACCGGATCCTCGGGCCAGCCGCCGGCCAGGACGCCGGAAAGCCGCGCGCGCGACTCCCTGGGCAAACCCACGGCCGGCGGCGGCGCGCCGCCCGCCACCAGCGGCAAGCCCCCGGCCGAGCCCGCCTCCGGGTCCAAGCCCAACTCCAGCGGCTCGAGCAAGCCCAATACCGGTGCCGACGGCCGGCAGTGCGGCAAGACGATCACGGTGACGCGCTATGCGGCCGTGAACCGGGAGGCGGGCAAGGCAAGCGCCCAGGTCACCTGGATGGCCGCCGTCGTACAGGACTATCCGGACAGCTGGAAGGACTGGAACAAGGCCAGCAACCGTCAGCTGGGCTGCGAGCGGGCCGGTGCGCTGTGGACCTGCAAGGCGTCGGCGCGGCCCTGCGAACCCTGAGCGGACATCCACCGGGATTCAGCGATTGAATTCCGGCGGAACCAGCTCCATCGCCATCACGATTGCATCTTCCCGCCCTTTCGACGCCGGGTAGTAGTTCGGCCGCAGTCCGATTTCGTTGAAACCGTAGTCGCGGTAAAGCGCGATCGCCTTCGGATTCGAGGGCCGCACCTCCAGGAACACCTGCGCCGCCCGGTTCCAGCGCGCCAGGTCCATCATGCGCGCCAGCAGCCGGCGACCGTGGCCGTGCCCCTGGTGTTCGGGCGCGATGCACAGGTTCAGCAGGTGCGCCTCGCCGGCCGCCGCGCTCAGCACGCCGTAACCCAGCAGCACCGGCGGCGATTCCAGCACCCAGCAGTGGTGCCCTGCGCGCAGGCAGTCCCGGAAGATGCCCGGCGACCACGGGAACGGATAGGCACGCTTCTCGATCGCCGACACCGCCTCCACGTCGGCCTGTTTCATCGGCCGCACCTGGCTGGCGTCGGAAGGACGCGCGTTCATGGGATGTCAGCGCGAGCGGCGGGCCGCCCGCAACCGGACCCACAGTGCGCGTTTGGCCGAAGCGTCCGCGCGCAGCTTTTCATACGGCGGCAGGGCCAGCCCGCCGAGGTCGTCCGACCGCGCCGCCCGGCGCAAGGCCTGCAACAGGGGACCTTCCGGCAACTGCGCAGCGGCGTCGGCCGGCATGGCCGCCGCTTCCTGCGGCGCGCCGTGACGATAGAGCACGTAGCCCATCGCCCCCAGCAGCACCTGCTGGTCGACGCTCCAGTTCATGCCGTGGCCTGCCTGCGCTTGAACTTCTGCCACAGCCACCAGGCCGGCCCGGAAAGCACGTAAAGCAGCGCCAGCGCGAACAGCCCCTTGGCTTGGGCGATGAACAGCACCGCGATCGTCACGACCACGAGGGCCATCACGAAAAACGGCACCCGGTCGCCCTTGGGCAGTCCCTTGAAACTGTAGAACCGGATGCGACTGACCATCAGCAGCCCGGCGGCGACCGTGACCGCCAGCGCCAGCCAGCGCAGGCCCTGCCCGCTGTAGCCGAAGGTGGTCATCGCCCACACGAAGGACACCACGAAGCCCGCGGCGGCCGGGCTGGCCAGGCCGATGAACCAGCGCTTGTCGGTCGAGCCCACCTGGGTGTTGAAGCGGGCCAGGCGCAGCGCCGCGCAGGCCGCATACAGGAAGGCCGCCGCCCAGCCCACCTTGGCCAGCACCGGGCCGTCGGCCCGGAACCCGACCAGGGCCCAGTGGTACATCACCAGCGAGGGCGCCATGCCGAAGCTGACCAGGTCGGCCAGCGAGTCGTACTGGACCCCGAATTCGCTGGTGGTGCCGGTCAGCCGGGCCACCCGGCCGTCGATGCCATCGAACAGGCCGGCCACGAACACCGCGATGCAGGCGTTTTCGAAGTTGCCGCTGGCCGCGGCCAGGATCGCGTAAAAGCCGGCGAACAGCCCGCCGGTCGTCAGCAGGTTGGGCAACAGGTAGATGCCGCGGCCGCGGGTGGGGCCGGGTTCGTCGTTCAGGTCCATGGCGGCAGTGTAGCGGCTCGTCCCGGCCGCCCATAGCCTCGCCTTGCGGGGGCCGGGCGGCGGTGGTATCACGGTCGCACGATCGCCCCCGGAGTCCGCCATGAACCGCCTCGCCCTGTCCGTCCTCGCCGCCGCCACCATCTGCGCGGGACTGGCCCACGCCGAAGAAAAAACCACCGTCTACAAGTCCAAGGGCGCGTCTGGCGAAAACGTCTATTCGCAGCTCGAGGTCGAGGGCGCGAAGGCCCAGACCGTCGGGACCCGCAAGCCCGTCGCGGCCAGCAGCGAGGCCGGGACCGAGACCGAGAAGACCGACGTGCAGCGGGCCTGCGAGCGCGGCCGGGAAAACGTCGCCCTCATCGAGTCGGGCAAGATCCTCCAGCACGACAAGGATGGCGACGGCGTCCTGCAGGACCTCACCGCCGCCGAGCGCGAAGAGGAGCTGGCCCAGGCCAAGCGCCAGATCCTGGCCTACTGCGCTCCCGAAGAAGAAGAGTAAGCCCCGCCCGGGGACCGCCAGCCGCTACAATGGCCGACCCGATTGACGGCCCGGTCCCCGCATGCGCCTTTCCCAGTTCCACCTCAGCACCAGCAAGGAAACCCCCGCCGACGCCGAGATCGCCAGCCACCAGCTGATGCTGCGGGCGGGCATGATCCGCAAGCTGGCCGCCGGCCTGTACACCTGGACCCCGCTGGGCCTGCGCGTGCTGCGCAAGGTCGAGGCGATCGTGCGCGAGGAAATGGACCGCGCCGGCGCCATCGAAATGCTGATGCCGTCGATCCAGCCGCGCGAGCTGTGGGAAGAAACCGGCCGATGGCAGAAGTTCGGCGGCCAGCTGCTCAAGATCAGGGACCGCAAGGACGGCGAGTTCTGCTACGGCCCCACCCACGAGGAAGTCGTCACCGACTTCGCCCGCGCCGAGCTGCGCAGCTACAAGCAGCTGCCGCTGAACGTCTACCAGATCCAGACCAAGTTCCGCGACGAGATCCGCCCGCGTTTTGGCGTGATGCGCGCGCGCGAGTTCCTGATGAAGGACGCGTACTCCTTCCACCTGGGCCACGACAGCCTCGCCGAAACCTACCAGGCGATGTACGACGCCTACACGCGCATCTTCACCCGCCTTGGCCTGCGCTTCCGGGCCGTCAACGCCGACACCGGCGCCATCGGCGGCAGCGCCTCGCATGAGTTCCACGTGCTGGCCGACTCGGGCGAGGACGCGATCGCGTTTTCCGACAACGGTGATTACGCCGCGAACGTGGAGATGGCCGAAGCCATTTCGCCCGGCCCCCGCCCGGGCCCGACCGAGGCCATGCACGAGGTCGAAACCCCCATCCAGAAGACCTGCGAGGACGTTGCCGCGCTGATGGGCATTCCGCTGGTGCGCACCGTCAAATCGGTGGCGCTGGTCGGCGAGCAGGGTTTCGTGCTGGCGCTGGTGCGTGGCGACCACTCGGTCAACGAGATCAAGCTGGCCAAGCTGGCCGGCCTGGCCGATTACCGCCTGGCCACCGAGGCCGAGATCGCGGACGTGCTGGGCAGCGAGCCGGGTTTCCTGGGCCCGGTGAAGCCGGCCAAGCCGATTACCGTGGTTGCCGACCGCAGCGTTTCCGCCATGGCCGATTTCGTGGTCGGCGCAAACCGCAGGGGATACCACCTGGCCGGCGTGAACTGGGGCCGCGACCTGCCCGAACCCGACGTCGTCGCCGACATCCGAAACGTCGTGCAGGGCGATCCCTCGCCCGACGGGCAGGGTCGCCTGGGCATCGCCCGCGGCATCGAGGTCGGCCACGTGTTCCAGCTGGGCCAGAAATACGCCGAGGCGATGAAAGCCACCGTGCTCGACGCCGACGGCAAGGCCCAGGTGATGCACATGGGCTGCTACGGCATCGGCGTCTCGCGCATCGTTGCCGCCGCCATCGAACAGAACCACGACGCCAGCGGCATCATCTGGCCGGCGCCGATGGCGCCCTGGCAGGTGGCGGTGTGCATCATCAACCCGAAGAACGACCCGGCCGTGGTCGAAGCTGCCGTCGCCCTGTACGAACAGCTGCAGGCCGCCGGACTGGACGTCGTGCTCGACGACCGTGGCCTGCGCCCGGGCGTGATGTTCGGCGACATTGAGCTGATCGGCATCCCGCACCGCGTGGTGGTCTCGGGCCGGGGCCTGGAAGCAGGCACCTTCGAGTATCGCGCCCGCCGCGAATCCGAAAGCGAAAACCTCGACCTGGCCGCCCTGCGCGAACGCCTCGGCCTGGCCTGAGAAATCCTCCCGCCTGATCGTCGGAAACCCGGGGCAAAACCTGCCCCGGGTTCATCCGGGCTTGCCGAAAGGTTTACCATGGGTTTTGCCGGGCGTTCGCCCACCCTTTTCAGGCAACCCAAGGAAACCCCATGAGCATCAATCTCGAAGGCCTTTCGGCCAAGGAACTCCAGGCCCTGATCGCCAAGGCCAACAAGCGCAAGAAGACCCTCGCCAAGCGCAAGCCGGTCGCGGCCGTGCGCAAGAAGCTGGTTTCGATGGCCAAGGCCGAGGGTTATACCGTCGACGAACTCTTCAATACCGGCCGCCAGGTCCGGGAAAAGGCCGGCACCTCGGCGAAGAAGTCGGCCACCAGCCGCAAGTCCAGCGCCAAGGGCACCAAGGTGCCGCCGAAATACCGCAACCCGGCCGACAGCTCCCAGACCTGGGCCGGCCGCGGCATGCCGCCCAAGTGGCTCTCGGCCGAACTGGCCCGCGGCAAGAAACTCGAAGACTTCGCGATCTCGAAATAAGGCGCCGTTGCCGCGGATCCTCGCGGCGGAAAATCAGATGTTCCGCCGCGAAGGCACCAGCAGGTTGCCGAACAACAGTCCGGCGACCAGTGCGACCAGGGCCGAGAGCACCGCGAAGGTGGTGTCCAGGCCCAGGAAGACGTCGCGTTCCATCACGAAGTTCAGGCTGCGGAACCCCATGCTGCCGGGCACCAGCAGGATGATGCCCGGCACCCGGATGATGGCGCCGGGGCGGTTGCGCCAGCGCCCGTAGGCATTGCTGATCGCGGCCACGCCCATGCCGGCGAAAAACGCGCCGCCGGCGAAGTTCTCCGAGGCCAGGCCCAGCACCTCGCCGCCCAGGCGGGTCAGCCCATAGCCCAGGAACACCGAGAACATCACCAGCGGATAGTCCCGTCGCGCCGCCTGGAACAGCACCGCGAAGGCGAACGCCGCCACGGCCAGCGACGTCAGTTCGCCCACCGGCGACAGCGGCACCGGCAGGGCGTCCTGCGGCAGCCAGCCCAGCACCCGCACCAGCTGCATGCCGGCCACGGTGCCAAAGGTGAGCTTGAGCAGGATCATCAGCGCCCCGGCAAAACGCGCCGTGCCCGACACCAGGTGCTGGGCCGAGAGTTCGCTGACGGCATTGGTGAGCATCAGGCCCGGCATCAGCACGATCAGCGAGGCCACGATGACGGTCTTGAAGGCGATCGGCTCGATGAAGGTCGCCACCACGGCCGCCAGCATCGTCGCCACCAGCGCGGCGATCGCCTCCAGGGCCTCGTTCAGGCGCGGGCGGCCCTTGGCCAGCACCGCCAGGACGCCGGTCACCAGGCCGATGGCGCCTGCCGTCAGCACGCCCGGCAGGGCCGCACCCAGCAGGGCCGCCACGGCGCCGGAGGACAGGCCGAAACTCAGCGCCGCCAGCAGGCGGGCCCAGCGGGATTCGGGCTGGTCCAGCGCCCGCAGCGCGGCCAGGCCGGCGGCGAGGTCGCGGCGCTCGCCCAGCACGTCCTCGGTGATCGCGTCGGTGGCCGCCAGCTTGGCCAGGTTCTGTTCGCCCGGGTCGAGCCGGATCACGCGGGTGATGCCGTTCTGCTGGCCGCGCACCGGGTCGGCGAAACTCAGGATCATGCCGGTGGGGTTGGACCAGATCTCCAGGTCCAGGCCCAGCCGGTTCGCCACGCCCTCCACGGCCGCTTCCAGGCGCTGGGCGGTGGTGCCGTAGACGTGCAGGCGCATGGCCAGTTCGGCCACGAAGTCGGCCTGGGCCTCGTAATTGGCCTGGCTGGTGAGGACCGGGGCGTTCATGGCGGGGAAGCATGGCATGTTTCGGCTATCCTGAGACCCATCCGAAGCCCCCCAGAGCGTTGATGAGCCAAGGTCCCCGCATCGAAACCAGCGAACGCCACCCGGGCATCCTGATCGCCCGCGGCGACTGGACCCTGGCCCACGCCGGGGAAATGCTGGAGCTCATCGACCGGGCGCCCGCCTCGGCCGAGGACATCGATGGCCGCGACATCGGCCAGCTCGATTCGGCCGGCGCGATGATGCTCTCGCGCTACGCCGTGAAGGTCGGGCTGGGCCTGGCCACGGTCGAGGTCAAGCCCAAGCACCAGTCGCTCACCGAAACCGTGCGCGCGATCTGCGAGAACCCGCCCCGGGTGAAGCGCAAGGACCACGGCGTCCAGGAAATGCTGGCGCGCATGGGCTACGCCGTCGAGGATTACACCCGCGAAGTGCTGGCGCTGGTGGCCTTCCTTGGGCTGACGCTCAAGACCGCGCTCGGCGTCATCCTGCGCCCGGCCCGGTTCCGGCTGACGCCCACCGTGCACCACATGGAGCAGGTGGGTCTCGACGCCGTGCCGCTGGTGCTGCTGCTGAGCTTCATGGTCGGCGCCGTCATCGCCTTCCTCGGCGCCACCGTGCTGCGCGACTTCGGCGCCGAGATCTTCGTGGTCGAACTGGTCGGCATCGCCTTCCTGCGCGAATTCGCCGTCCTGCTCACCGCCATCCTGCTCGCCGGCCGCACCGCCAGCGCCTTCACCGCGCAGATAGGCGCGATGCAGAGTGGCGAGGAGATCGACGCCATCCGCACCCTGGGCCTGGACCCGATCGAGCTGCTGGTGCTGCCGCGCCTCACCGCGCTGCTGGTGATGCTGCCGCTGCTGACGTTCCTGGCCATGGTCGCCGGCATTGCCGGCGGCATTCGTCTGACCAACTTGCAAGGCCCGGCAGAGTC
>CAXAYM010000028.1:0-12568 GCA_963973175.1 uncultured Arenimonas sp. | reverse complement strand
CCGAACTGCGCGAAGCCCGCGCCGCCCGCGAAGCCAGCGAGACCCGCATCACCGGCGCCGAAACCCGCGCCGCCGCGCTCGAGGCACGCCTGCAGGCCGAACAGGCGGCCGCCCGGCAGCGCTACCAGGACCTCGAAGGCGCCCGCGAGCGCCTGAAATCCGAGTTCCAGGCCCTGGCCGCGGAAATCCTGGAGGACAAATCCCGCCGCTTCGGCGAACAGAACGCCAACCAGCTCGGCCAGCTGCTCAACCCGCTGCGCGAACAGCTGGTTGACTTCCGCAAGGTGGTTTCCGACACCTACGAAAAGGAAGGCCGCGAGCGGGTCACCCTGCAGGCCGAGCTCAAGCAGCTGCTGGAACTCAACCGCCAGCTCAGCGACGAGGCCGGCAGCCTCACGCGGGCCCTGACCGCCGACAACCGCACCCAGGGCTACTGGGGCGAACTCAAGCTCGAGCGCCTGCTGGAAAGCGCCGGCCTCGAGAAAGGCCAGCAGTACCTCACCCAGGAGAGCTTCAAGGACGACGCCGGCGACCGCTACCGGCCGGACGCCCTGCTGCTGCTGCCTGAAGACCGCCATATCGTCATCGACGCCAAGGTGGCCCTGCTCGACTACCAGCGCGCCTGCGCCACCGACATCGCCGACAGCGAACGCGAACGCTTCCTGGGCCAGCACACGGCGGCCCTGAAGAACCACGTGCGCGAACTCGGCGACAAGGACTACAGCCGCCTGCAGGGCCTGACCAGCCCCGACCTGGTGCTGATGTTCGTGCCGGTCGAGGCCGCCTTCCTCGAGGCGCTGCGCCGCGACCCTGGCCTTTACGACTTCGCCTTCGGCAAGAAGATCATCCTGGTCGGGCCCAGCAACCTGCTGGCCTCGCTGCGGCTGGTGGCCCAGATCTGGCGCACCGAGGCCCAGACCACCAATGCCAAGGCCATCGCCGACCGCGGCGCGGCCCTGTACGACAAGTTTGTCGGTTTCACCGAAGACCTGGCCCGGGTAGGTGACCACCTGGACCGGGCCCAGAAGGCCCAGCACGACGCCGTGCGCAAGCTGGCCCAGGGCCCCGGCAACCTGGTGCGCCAGGCCGAAATGCTGCGCGATCTCGGCGTGGCGCCCTCCAAGAAGCTGCCGCCGGCCCTGAAGGACACCTCCCTGCCGGACGAGGCCGCAGGCCAGGGCGACGAGCAGGCCCCGTAACACCCTGCGGGCGGGTCTTCACGCCCGGCTGTGGGCAGCGGGGCGCTGCTCGGGTTAGGCTGCGTGCTGGCTTGGGAGGAGCTGCAACAATGCTGAAACGTCTTTTGATGGTCGCCCTGCTGTGGCTGGCCGTGGGATCCGGGGCCATCGCGCAGGAGGCCGTCGAGGGAACGGTCGCCGAACCGACCGCTGCCGAGCGCATCGACGCGACGGTCAGGCCGATCGCCGACGCGGTGTCGCAGGCCATCTTTTTCGAAGTACCGATCGGCGGCGTGGGTTTTCCCCTGATCGTGGGCTGGCTGATCCTGGCCGGCTTCATCTTCACCCTGTATTTCGGCTTCATCAACGTACGTGGGTTCAAGCACGGCTTTGATCTCATCCGGGGCAAGTACAGCGACCCGAAGTCCAAGGAAGCCGGCGAAGTCAGCCACTTCCGCGCGCTTACGTCCGCCGTGTCCGGCACGGTGGGCCTCGGCAACATCGCCGGCGTCGCCGTGGCGATCACCATCGGTGGCCCGGGTGCCACCTTCTGGATGATCCTGGCCGGCCTGCTGGGCATGAGCACGAAGTTCGTCGAGTGCACGCTGGGCGTGATGTACCGGCTGGAAAAACCCGACGGCACGATCTCGGGCGGCCCGATGTATTACCTCAGCCGCGGCATTGCTGAGAACTATCCGAACCTGCGCCACTTCGGCAGCGCGCTGGCGATCATCTTCGCCCTGTGCGCCATGATGGGCGCGATCGGCGCCGGCGCCATGTTCCAGGCCAACCAGGCCTATGCGCAGATCGAAAACGTCACCGGCGGCATGAGCAACGGCAGCCTGTGGTTCGGCCTGCTGTACGCGGTGCTGGGTGGCGTGGTGGTCATCGGCGGCATCACCCGCATTGGCTCGGTCACGGCCCGCCTGGTGCCGGGCATGGCGGCGCTGTACATCCTCGGCGCGCTGTTCGTGATCTTCACGAACATCGGCCAGGTTCCCGCCGCGTTCGGGGCGATCATCGACGGTGCCTTCACCGCCGAAGGCGTCACCGGCGGCGTCATTGGCGCGCTGATCCAGGGCTTCCGCCGCGCGGCGTTCTCCAACGAAGCCGGCCTCGGCTCGGCGGCGATCGCCCACTCGGCGGTCAAGACCAAGGAGCCGCTGACCGAAGGTTTCGTCGCCCTCTGGGAACCGTTCATCGACACGGTCGTGATCTGCACCATGACGGCGCTGGTGATCATCATCACCAACCAGCACATCGTCGGCGGCGCCGACGGCGTGCAGCTGACCTCGAACGCGTTCGCGACGGTCGGCAGCTGGACGCCCTATGCGCTGGCGGTGGTGGTGCTGCTGTTCGCGTTCTCGACCACGATCACCTGGGCCTACTACGGGGCCAAGGCCTGCAGCTTCCTGTTCAATGAATCGAAAGTGGCGCTGTACGGCTTCAAGTTATTCTACCTGGCCATGGCCGTGGTCGGTTGCACCATGCCGCTGGGCAGCATCGTCGACATCGCCGACGCCCTGCTGTTCATCATGGCCATCCCCAACCTGATCGGCGTTTACCTGCTGATGCCGGTGGTGAAGAAGCACTTCGACTCCTACTGGGCCCGCCTCAAGTCCGGCGAGATCCACAAGGTCGCCTGACCGCCCCCTGCAGGAGCGCCTCCAGGCGCGAAAAAACGGCCCGCGAAAGCGGGCCGTTTTCTTGATGGATTCTCCGATCTGAGTACCCGCTAACAACAGATACAGGTTCAGGCGGCCAATAATGGGCGCCGCGGGACGGATCGTGCGCCCGACCAGTACTGGGACGCCGGGTGGAGCATGCAGTGAGCAAGGTCTTGGACCTGCTAGGGAGTCGGGACCAGCGGCGTCGGCTGCGGCTCGTGCAGTGGCTCATCGCGAGCCTGGTCTATGTCGGCATTGCGATCCTGCTGGTCACCGGGGTCGGCCAGGGCTGGATGGACACCACGGCCCTGGCGTACTGGCTGGGCTTCGTTGCGCTGGTGCTCGTGGCCGGCTACGCGGCTTTGCGCAGTGGCTGGACGGAGAAATTCCGCGATCCGTCGGTCTCCGTGTGGCAACTGTCGATGGGCGTGCTTGCGGTGACCTGGGGCTACCTGATCTGCGGGCCGATGAGGACCTCGGCACTCTTCCCGCTGATGGTGATCTTCGCCTTCGGGGCCTTTGCATTGCGCTGGCGCCAGATCGCATTCCTGACGGCGCTGGCCCTGGCCTGCCTGGTCGCCGCGATCGTCATCCGCAGCCGCTACCCGCAGTGGCTGCCGGCCCAGGGTGAGATCACGCCCCTGCGGCTCGACATCAACAACCTGCTGATGCTGGCCGTGGTCCTGCCCGCGCTCGCGGTCATCGCCGCACGCCTTTCGGGGCTTCGACAGAAGCTGCGTGACCAGCGCCAGGCCCTGGGCCGTGCGCTGTCGGAAGTCGAACGGCTGGCGACGACGGACGAACTCACGGGTATCGCCAACCGCCGGTCCATGCAGGTGCTGGCCGACCGCAGCGCGGCGCTGTCATCGCGGCAGCTCACGCCGTTCAGCGTCGTCATCCTCGACATCGACCACTTCAAGGCGATCAACGACGAGCTCGGCCACGCCACGGGGGACGCGGCACTCCACGCCTTCGCGCAGCGAGCCTCGGCGGTGCTGCGCAACACCGACACGCTCGGGCGCTGGGGCGGGGAGGAGTTCCTGCTCGTACTGCCCGGCGGGCCCGCCGGCGTCGGCGCGGTGCTGGAGCGCATCCGGGCGGCGGTGAGAAGCCGCTGTCTCGACGCAAGGACACTCACCTTCTCCGCAGGCGTTGCGCACCACCGGCCGGGTGAGAGCGCGGAGGCCCTGCTGGCCCGGGCCGACCTCGCGCTCTACGAGGCCAAGCGTGCGGGCCGGGATCGCGACGTCACGGCGGACTGAGCGCCCTGCCAGGCGCAACGGCGGGGACTCAGCGGTACCCCTGCGCCTGCAGCTTGAACAGGTGCGCGTAATGGCCGTCCTGTGCCATCAGGGCCTCGTGGCTGCCGCGTTCGATGATGCGGCCCTCCTGGATGACGATGATCTGGTCGGCCATTCGCACGGTCGAGAAGCGGTGCGAGATGAGGATGGCGATGCGGTTGGTGGTGAGCTTGCGGAAGTGCTCGAAGATGGTGGCTTCGGCCTCCGCATCCATCGCGGCGGTGGGCTCGTCCAGCACCAGGATGTCGGCGTCCGAGCGCATGAAGGCACGGGCCAGGGCGATCTTCTGCCATTGGCCGCCGGAGAGTTCGCGGCCGTCGCGGAACCACTTGCCCAGCTGCGTATCGAAACCTTCCGGCAGTGCCTCGATGAAGGGCGTGGCCATGCCCCGGTCGGCGGCCTCCTGCCAGCGTTGCCGGTCCTCGAACTGCCCGACGTCGCCGACGCCGATGTTCTCGCCGACCCGCATCTGGTAGCGGGCGAAGTCCTGGAAGATCACGCCGACGCGCTGGCGCAAAGTGATCTCGTCCCACTCGCGCAGATCGCGGCCATCGAGCAGGATCCGACCCTGGTCCGGGTCGTACAGGCGGGTGAGCAGCTTGATCAGGGTGGTCTTGCCGGAGCCGTTCTGGCCCACCAGGGCCAGTGACTCACCGGGACGGATGTGCAGGTCAATGCCCTGCAGCGCGGGCGCCTCGCCGCCGGGGTAGGTGAACGAGACGTTCTCGAAGCGGATGCCATCGTCGGGCGCCGGGCCGCTGCGCTCGGCACCCGTCGACGCGGGCACCGGGGTGTCCAGGTACTCGTAGAGCGTGGACAGGTAGAGGTTGTCCTCGTACATGCCACCGATCGCCGACAGGATCGCCGCGACCGCCGACTGGCCCTGGCGGAAGAGCATGAAGTACATGGTCATCTGGCCCAGGGTGATGCGGCCGGCGACCGTGGTCAGCGCGATCCAGCCATAGGCGGCATAGAGCGTTACGGTGCTGACCAGTCCGAGCACGAAGCCCCAGCCATCGCGGCGGATCGCCAGCTTCCGGTCTTCCCGGTACAGGGTATGGAAGATGTCGCGGTAGCGACCGAGCAGCAGCGGTCCCAGGCCATAAAGCTTGACCTCCTTGGCGTGGTCCTCGCGCGCCAGCACCGTCTCCAGGTACATCTGCATGCGGGTTTCCGGGGAGCGCCAGCGGAACAGTCGGAAGGCGTCGCCGGAGAACTTGGTTTCGGCCAGGAACGCCGGCAGCCCCGCGAGCAGCAGCACGGCGACTGCCCAGGGCGAGAACTGCGCCAGCAGCACGCCGTAGCTGACCAGCGAAATGCCGTTCTGGGCCAGGCCGAAGGTGCGGTTCACCAGCGACAGGGGGCGGCTGGAGGCTTCGCGCCGGGCCCGGGTCAGCTTGTCGTAGAACTCCGAGTCCTCGAAGTGCGCCAGCTGCAGCGTCAGCGCCTTCTCCAGGATCATCACGTTCACGCGCTGGCCCAGCTGTGCCCGCAGCAGCGACTGGCACAGCGAGATGCCGCGTTGGGCGCCGGCCACGCCCATCACCAGCACGGCTTCGAGCGCGATCAGCCAGAACACCAGCGCCATTGCGATGGCGTCTCCCGCCGCGGCGGCGCGACTGGCCGCGACGACGGCATCGACGATCAGCGCGCCGACGTAGGCGATGCCCGCCGGGAGCAAGCCGCCGACCACTGTCAGCAGGCCCAGCCAGAGCGTCAGCCCCCGGCTGGTGCTCCAGACCAGTTCCAGCGCCCGCCCGCTGAAGCGGAACACCCCGAGGAAGCTGCGGGTGAAGTCGCCGTTCTCGGTCGTGGCTGTGGGGCCGTGATGCGCCAAGCGGGATCCGGTCAGCCCAGCAGCTTGGCTGCCAGCACGATCAGCACCAGCACCGGGGCGATGATGCAGATCAGGAAGCGCCAGGCCTGGAAACCGAAGTCGCCCAGGTGCGAGAGCTGCTCCCGGGTGATCTTCTTGCTCAGTACGTAGCCCGCGAACAGGGCGATCAGCAGGCCGCCGACCGGCAGCATGATGTCCGAGGCGACGAACTCGATGGCGCCCTGCAGGTCGCGGCCGAACACCCGCACGTTCTGCCAGACGTTGAAGCCCAGCGCCGTCACCAGGCCGATGGCCCAGATCACCAGCGCCGCGATGATCGCCGAGGCCTTGCGCGAACGCTTGCCCATCTCGACCAGGAAGGCCGTCGGCGGCTCCAGCAGCGAGATCGAGGAGGTCCAGGCGGCCACGAACAGCAGGCCGAAGAAGGCTACGGCGTAAGGGATGCCGAAGGGCATGTCGTTGAAGGCCAGCGGCAGCGACGTGAAGATCAGGCCCGGGCCGCCGCCCGCCGGATCCAGTCCGAAGGCGAACAGCACCGGGAAGATCGCCAGGCCGGCCAGCAGCGCCACCGCGGTGTCCATGCCCGCCACCGTCACCGCGACGCGTGGGATCGAGATGCTGCGGGGCAGGTAGGCGCCGTAGGTCATGATGCCGCACATGCCCAGGCTCAGCGAGAAGAAGGCCTGGCCCAGCGCGGCCAGCAGGGTGTCGCCGGTGACTTCGCTGAAGTCGGGCTTGAACAGGAATTCGAAGGCCTGGCCCACCTTGCCGGTGCTGATGCCGTAGGCCAGCAGGCCCAGCAGGATCAGGAACAGCAGCGGCATCAGGAACTTCACCGCACGCTCGAGGCCCTTCTCGACGCCCATCGCCACCACGCCCACCGTCACCAGCATGAAGACGCTGTGCCAGAACACGAGCGTGGACGGGCTGGCGAGCATCGCGCCGAAGGTCGCGCCCGGGTCGCTGATCGGCGCACCGCCGAACATCTGCGCCACATACAGCCAGACGTAGTGCAGCGTCCAGCCACCGACCACGCTGTAGAAGCTCAGGATAGCAACCGCCGCGAGCATGCCGATCCAGCCGATCACGGTCCAGCCGCCGCTGTGGCCACCCTCCCGGGTGAGCTTGCGCAGCGTGTTCACCGGGCTCATGCGGCCTTCCCGCCCCATCAGGATCTCGGCTGCCATGATCGGCAGGCCCACCAGCACGATGCAGCCCAGGTAGATCAGCACGAAGGCGCCGCCGCCGTTGTCCGAGGCCAGGTAGGGGAAGCGCCAGATGTTGCCCAGGCCCACCGCGGAGCCGCTGGCGGCCAGGATGAAGGCCAGGCGCGAGGACCACATGCCGTGGATTGAATTGTTGTCCATCGAGTTCGTCTTCCGGGTTGAAGGGGTGGATCAGCCTTCGTGGCGATGCTGGATCGCCACCGTGGGGCTGGTCTTGAGGATCTTGAAACCGACGTAGGCGAGGATGCCGGCCAACACCGGGTTGACCAGGTTGAACAGCGCATACGGCAGGTAGTCGAGCGTGGCGACGCCGAGCGTGGCCGCCATGTAGGCACCGCAGGTGTTCCAGGGGATCAGCGGCGAGGTGATGGTGCCGGCGTCCTCGAGCGCACGCGAAAGGTTTTCGGGCGCCAGGCCGCGCTTTTCGTATTCGCTCTTGTAGATGCGGCCCGGCAGCACGATGGCCAGGTACTGGTCGGCCGCGAGCACGTTGGTGCCGAAGGCCGTCACCAGGGTGGCGATGATCAGCGAGCCGGTGGAGCGCGCCATCTTCAGCACGCTGCGGATCAGGCGCTCGAGCAGGCCGACCTTGTCCATCACCGCGCCGAAGGTCATTGCGCAGACGATCAGCCAGACGGTGTTGAGCATGCTCGACATGCCGCCGCGGTTGAGCAGGTCATCGACCGCGGCATTGCCGCTCTCGCCCTTGTAGCCGTCGAAGAGCGCGGTCCAGGCGCCGGAGAGCAGCGCCATCGGCCGCGAAAGCGCCTCGTTGCCCGCCAGTGCCACCACCAGGTCCGGCTGGAAGACCACCGCGAACAGCGCGCCGAGCAGGGCGCCGATGAAGATGGTCGGGAAGGCCGGGAAGCGCCGGATCGCGAGCACGAAGACCACGACCAAAGGGATCAGCAGGTGCGGGCCGAGCGCGAACTGCTTGTGCAGCTCGCCCGACAGGTCGCCGAAACCGACCGCGGCATCGCCGGCCTCGCTGCCGATGCTCAGGAGTGCAAAGCCGACCAGGGCGATCGCCAGGCTGGGCAGGGTCGTCCAGGTCATGTGCCGGACATGCGCGAACAGTTCGCCGCCGGCGGCGGCCGGCGCCAGGTTGGTGGTGTCGGACAGCGGCGACATCTTGTCGCCGAAATAGGCGCCGGAAATGATCGCGCCGGCAGTGATCGCCACGTCCAGGCCCAGGCCCTGGGCGACGCCGATCAGGGCCACGCCGAGCGTGCCGGCCACCGTCCAGGAACTGCCGATGGTGATCGCGACGATGGCGCAGACCAGGCACACGGCCGGGTAGAAGAAGGACGGGTGCAGCACGGCCAGGCCGTAGTGGATCATCGTGGGCACGGCGCCCGAGAGGATCCAGGTGCCGATCAGCGCGCCGACGGCCAGCAGGATCAGGATGGCGGTGCCAGAAATGGCGATGCCGTGGATGATCGAATCCTGGATGTCGTCCCAGCGCATGCCGTTGCGCAGGCCGACGAGGGCGGCCGCGCCGGCGGCCAGCAGCAGCGAGATCTGGTTGGCGCCGTAGGACGAGTTGTCGGCGTACAGGTACACCGCGAGCGGCAGCAGGATGAACAGCACCAGCAGCGGCAACAGGGCCTGCAGCAGGCTCGGTTCGCGGCCCGGGCGGGCCGGCGAGGTCTCGGACATGAACACTCTCTCCCCAGAGGTATCGGCCGAGTTTACCCGAGCGGGCGGGGCGCTGTGGGTAGACTGGTGGCCTATCCAACCCGCACCCGGAGCCCCATGCGACCCGTTTTCGAGCTTGCCGCCGCCCTGGCCGACTACGGCCGGCGGTTTCCCCGGGAGGTGGCCACGGTCGAGCTCTTCAGGGCGCTGCTGGCGGATCCCGGCCCGGTCTATGAACGGCGCCGGCTGGCCGGGCATTTCACCGGCTCCGCGTGGCTGGTGGACGCGTCCGGGCAGCGGGTGCTGCTGACCCATCATCGCAAGCTGGGCCGCTGGCTGCAGTTGGGCGGGCATGCCGACGGCGATGCCGACCTGGCGGCCGTGGCGCTGAAGGAGGCCGAAGAAGAGTCGGGCCTGGGCGACCTGGTGGTCGAACCGGCGATCTTCGACCTGGACCGGCATGCCATCCCGGCCCGCGGCGAGGAGCCTGAGCACTGGCATTACGACGTGCGTTTCGTGGTGCGGGCGACCGGCAGCGAGGACTTCGCCGTGGGCGAGGAATCGCTGGACCTGGCGTGGAAGCCGGTCAGCGAGCTCGCGGGGGATGTCGCGGCGGACGAGTCTCTGCGACGCATGGCCGCCAAATGGCTGTCGCGCTGACCTGTAGGAGCGCCTTCAGGCGCGAATCTTTTGCCTTTGCCTTTGGCAAAGAAGAACTTCGCGCCTGAAGGCGCTCCTACAGGAACGTCGGGTCAGGCGCGGCCGCCGAACTCGCCGGTCGCGGTGCTGACGAGGATCTTTTCGCCGTTGGAGATGTACTCCGGCACCATGATCTCGATGCCGGTGTTGAGCCTGGCCGGCTTCGGGCGCTTGGTGGCGGTGCCGCCCTTGAGTTCCGGCGGGGTGTCGACGACTTCCAGCACCACGCTCGGCGGCAGCTGTACCGCCACCGGCTGGTCTTCGATCAGCTGCACGTAGCAGCCCTCCAGGCCGTCGGTGATGTAGCCGGCGTCGTCGCCGATCACGTCGGCGTCGAGCTGGTAGGGCGTGTAGTCCTCGGCGTCGAGGAAGACGTAGGCCTCGCCGTCCTTGTAGCTGAAGGTGCTGGCACGACGGCTGAGCTCGACCTCGCGCAGTTCGTCGTCGCCGCCGACGCTGAGGTCGAACTTCACGCCGCCCGGCACGCTGTACATCGTGAAGCGGAACTTGACGTTGCCACCGCGGCCCTGCGGCGAGCTGCGCTCGATGTCGCGGATCTGGTAGACGGTGCCGTTGTGTTCGACGACGTTGCCTTTCTTGATGTCGGAAGCTTTCATGGGTTTTCCGGGTGGGTTATTTCGGGGCCAGGCGAACGGCGCCATCGAGGCGGATGGTTTCGCCATTGAGGTAGCGGTTGCCCAGGATGTAGGCGACCAGGTCGGCGAACTCCTCCGGCCGGCCCAGTCGGGACGGGAAGGGGATGGACGCGGCCAGCGACTGCTGCACGGCCTCGGGCATGCCATCGACCATCGGGGTCCAGAAGATGCCCGGCGCCACGGTGTTCACGCGGATGCCGAAGCGGGCCAGTTCGCGCGCCATCGGCAGGGTCATGCCGACCACGCCGCCCTTGGAGGCCGAATACGCGGCCTGGCCGATCTGGCCCTCGTACGCGGCGACCGAGGCCGTGTTGACGATCACGCCGCGCTCGCCTTCGTCGGCGTCGTTGTGCTGCATCAGGTCGGCGGCGGCCTTGGCCACGTTGAAGCTACCGACCAGGTTCACCATGACCGTGCTGGCGAAGTTCTTCAGCGGCATCGGCGCTTCCTTGCCCAGCACGCGGCCGGCGCCGAGGATGCCAGCGCAGTTCACGGCGGCGTTGAGCCCGCCCAGGAATTCCTTCGCGGCGGCCACGTGGCTGGCGACCTGGGATTCGCTGGTGACGTCGGTGTTCCAGTAGGCGGCCTTGTCGACGCCGAGTTCGGCCACGGCATCGGCGCCCTTGGCGTCGTTGATGTCGAAAAGCGCGACCTTGGCGCCGGCGCCGACCAGGTGTTTGGCCACGGCCAGGCCGAGGCCGGAAACGCCGCCGGTGATGATGGCGCGGGTGTCTTGGATCTTCATCGTTGCCCCCGGGAATGCGAAAGCGGCGATTTTACCCGGTTGCAGGCCGCACCTGTAGGAGCGCCTTCAGGCGCGAATCTTTTCGCATGGGTCCTGGCCTTTGGCCAGGAAGAGATTCGCGCCTGAAGGCGCTCCTACAGAAGGCGGAATCAGCTGGTGCGGCGCAGGTAGGCGACGAAGGCGTCGGGGTCCATGGCCGGGCTGAACAGGAAACCCTGGCCGGTGCGTACGCCCAGGCCCAGCAGGAAGTCGCGCTGGGCGCTGCTTTCCACGCCTTCGGCCACCAGGTCCAGGCCCAGGGCCTGGGCGATGCCCGCCACGGCCTGGCAGATCGCGGCGTCGGACTCATTGCCCGGCACGCCCTGCAGGAAGCCCTGGGCCAGCTTCAGGCCGTGGATCGGCAGCCGGCGCAGGTAGTTGAGCGCGCTGTAGCCCTCGCCGAAGTCGTCGATCGTCAGCACCACGCCGAGCTTGCGCAGGCCCTCGAAGGTCCTGAGCGTATCCGGGGCGTCCTCGATCAGCACCCGTTCGGTGAACTCGAGTTCCAGCAGTTCCCCGGGCAGGTCGTTCTCCTGCAGGCACCGCGCGACCAGCGGCACCAGGTCCTCGGTCAGGAACTGCCGGTAGGAGACGTTCACCGCCATGCGCGCCGGCGCCAGCCCGGCGCTGCGCCAGGCGGCCATCTGGCGGCAGGCCGCCTGGATGACCCAGGCGCCGATGCGAACGATGTCGCCGGTGGTCTCGGCGTGGCTGATGAACAGCTCGGGGCTCAGCTCGCCCAGGGCCGGGTTTCGCCAGCGGATCAGCGCCTCGGCCGAGCGCACCCGGCCGTCGGCGAGGTTCACCAGCGGCTGGAAGACCAACCGGAACTCTTCGTTCTCCAGCGCCCGCCGCAGCTGCGCCTCGACCTGCACGCGGTCGTGCTGCTGGCGGGCGAGCTCGGGGGTGAAGGTCTGCCAGGTGTTGCGGCCGCGGCGCTTGGCGTCGTACATCGCCGCGTCGGCGTTGTTCACCAGCTGCTGCACGGTGGCGCCGTGTTCGGGGTAACGCGCCAGGCCGACGCTGGTGGTGATGGTGAATTCCTCGCCGGCATAGCGAAAGCCTTCGCCGAAGGCCTTGGTGATGCGCGCGGCCAGGGCCTCGGCCGCGGTCGGGTCCTCGCGGGTATCGGCCAGCACCAGGAATTCGTCGCCGCCGAAACGCGCCAGGATGTCGGTGTCCCCGATGCAGGCTTCCAGCCGGCGGGCCGCGTTGACCAGCAGCTGGTCGCCGGCGGCGTGGCCCAGCAGGTCGTTGACCAGCTTGAAGCGGTCGAGGTCGATGTAGACGACGGTCAGTCCGCCTTCGTCCTCCATCACCCGGCGCTCGAGTTCGGTCAGGGCGCCATCGCGGTTGAACAGGCCGGTCAGGGCGTCGGTGCGGGCCTGGCTGCGCAGGGCTTCCTCGATCTGCCGGCGCTGGGTGATGTCCTGCAGGATGCCGGTGATGCGCTCGGTCATCGGCGCCCGGCCCTCGGACTGGCCGATCAGCCGCGCCCAGTGCGATCGGCCGTCGGGCCGGCGCAGCTGGACTTCCAGGTCGAAGGCGCCGCCGTCGCGCAGCACGCTTTGCAGCGCTTCCT
>CAXAYM010000027.1:0-12660 GCA_963973175.1 uncultured Arenimonas sp. | reverse complement strand
CGGGTCCAGGGCGAAGCCCACGCCCAGGATCAGGACGCCGAACAGGATCGCCGACAGCGCCAGGGTGGCGCCGAGCCGGTCTCCGGGGCCGATGCCGGGCCGGGCCGCCATGTCAGGCCCGGGCGGCGGCCCGGCGGGCCTCGATGGCGTCGAAAAGGTGGCCGGCGATGTTCAGGCCGAACTGGGCGTCGAGCTCCCGGATGCAGGTGGGGCTGGTGACGTTCACCTCGGTCAGGTAGTCGCCGATCACGTCCAGGCCCACGAAGATCATGCCCCGGCGCTTGAGCTCGGGCCCGACCTGGGCGGCGATCCAGCGGTCGCGCTCGGAGAGGGGCCGGCCCTCGCCGCGGCCGCCGGCGGCCAGGTTGCCGCGGAACTCGCTGCCCTGGGGGATGCGCGCCAGGCAGTAGGGCACCGGCTCGCCGTCCACCAGCAGGATGCGTTTGTCGCCGTCCTTGATTTCAGGAATGAAACGCTGGGCCAGGGCCAGGTCCCGGCCGCCCTGGGTCAGGGTTTCCAGGATCACGTTCAGGTTCGGGTCCGCGGCCGAGGTCCGGAAGATCGACCGGCCGCCCATGCCGTCCAGGGGCTTGAGCACCACCTGGTCGTGTTCGGCCACGAATTCGCGCAGCACGGCCGGATCGCGGGCCACCCGGGTGGGCGGGCAGCACTGGGGGAAGAGCAGGGCGGCCAGCTTCTCGTTCAGGTCGCGCAGCCCGGCCGGGTCGTTCACCACCAGCACGCCGCTGGCCTGGGCCAGGGACAGCACGTGGCTGTCATGCAGGTAGTTGGCGTCCACCGGCGGATCGGTGCGCATCAGCACCACGTCCAGGGCCGCCAGGGGCCGCGAGGCGGCCTCGCCCAGCGTGAACCAGTCTGAGGGGTCCTCGCGGACCTCCAGCGGCGCCAGGCGGGCCATGGGGCGCTCGCCGTCCAGCCACAGGCCGCCGGGCAGCACGTAGTGCAGCCGGTGGCCGCGGCGCCGGGCTTCGAGCAGCATCGCGAAGGTCGAATCCTTGCCGATCTTGATCTTGCCGATCGGGTCCATCACCACGGCCACGTCCAGGGACATCGGCGCCTGCATCATTGTCGTCGGGGGGCTCCTAGACTAGCAGGACGGCGCCGTGATCCACGTCGCAATCCGCGTCCGGCTTGACACATTCGGCGCTGGCTGGGATATAAGCTGTCATTCTGCGGGCTTCCCGGAGGCCCGTATTGCCAGGGACAGCATCGTTATGGGGAGTGAGATGGACGACAACAGCCTGGCCGGCTTGCGGGTCATGGTCATCGACGATTCCAAGACCATCCGGCGCACCGCCGAGACCCTGCTCAAGAAGGAGGGCTGCGACGTCGTGACGGCAACGGACGGCTTCGAGGCCCTGGCCAAGATCGCCGACCACCAGCCCCAGATCGTCTTCGTGGACATCATGATGCCGCGCCTGGATGGCTACCAGACCTGCGCGCTGATCAAGAACAACCAGATGTTCAAGCAGACGCCGGTGATCATGCTGTCCTCCAAGGACGGCCTGTTCGACAAGGCCCGCGGCCGCATCGTCGGTTCCGAGCAGTACCTCACCAAGCCCTTCACCCGCGATGAGCTGCTCTCGGCCATCCGCACCTACGTACCGGGTGGCTGAGGCGGCGATGGGCAAGAACTCCTCCTCCCAGAACAAGCGCCCCGGGCCGTTCGCGGTCCTGCTCGACTACGAAGAGCGCTCGCTGGCCCACGAGGCGGGCCGGCCGGAGATGATCGAGGCCCCGGGGCACTGGCGCGGCGTCGGCTTCCGGCTCGGCAAGCGGCGCCTGGTGTCGTCCTTCGACGAAGTGGTCGAGATCCTGCCGCTGCCGCCGGTCACGCCGGTGCCGGGGGCGCAGAACTGGATGATGGGCGTCGCCAACGTGCGCGGCAGCCTGCTGCCGGTGGTGGACCTGAAGATGTTCCTCGAAGGCGAGCGCACGGTCGTGCACGAAGGCCAGCGCGTGCTGGTCGTGCGCCAGGCCGGTGGCAACGTCGCGGTGACCATCGACGAACTTTACGGCCAGCGCACCTTCAACGATTCGCACCGGGCCGAGTCGGCCGGCGACGTCGAGGGCCGCTACGGCCATTTCGTCGGCCAGGCCTACACGCAGGCCGACCAGACCTGGGGCGTGTTCAACATGTCGCTGCTCACGCGCACGCCCGAATTCCGCCAGGCCACCGCCTGACGCGGCCATACGTAACCAATTTGTACTTGCAGTCTTTCAAATCAGGGGATGAGGTTCAGTCATGAGCACTAACGCGCGCTCGATCACCGACAAGTTCACCAACTTCGGCATTCGATTCTGGACCTTCATCCTGATCATCTCGCTGGCCTTGTTCGGTGCCAACTTCGTCTACTCCAGCTACCTGAACAACCAGGAGAGCAGGGCCCAGGCGCTTACCGCCGACCTGCAGGTGCTCTCCCAGCAGCTGGCCAAGTACGCCCAGGAGGCCGTCGACGGCAACGCCGACGCCTTCGCCGAGTTCAAGGCCACCAAGGCCCGCGTCGACGAGATCGTCGCCGCGCTGCGCACTGGTTCGGAAACCGAAGGCGTGCCGGGCTTCGAGGGTGATCCCAACGCCCGCGGCGTCGCCAGCGCGCTCGAGAAGGTGACCGAGACCTGGAACCCGATGTCCGAGGCCGCCGAAACCATCACCGCCGCCGAGGAGCAGGTGCTCAACCTCGCCGACACGGCCAACCAGTTCATCTCCCGCGTGCCGCGACTGGCCTTCCAGCTCGACGAGGTGGTGCGCTCGCTGTCCGACGCTAACGCCCCGGCCTCGCAGATCTCCATCGCCAACCGCCAGATCGTGCTGGCCGACCGCATGTCGCGCCGCGTGACGGAAATCGTCGCCGGTGGTGAAGGCACGGTGTCCGCGGCCGACGCGCTCTCGCGCGACGCCACGGTGTTCTCCTCGGTGCTCGACGGCTTCCGCGAAGGCAACCCGGAGGCCGGTTACCAGCGCATCAACAGCCAGGCCGGCCGCGACAACCTGGCCATCGCCGAAGAGCTGTGGGCCGAGGCGCAGACCGACCTGGACATCATCCTGGGCGCGTCCGCCGACCTGGCCGAAGTGCAGGGCGCGGCGACGCAGATTTCGGAAGAGTCGAACGTGCTGCTCGAGAACAGCCAGGCGCTGTTCTCCAGCTTCGACAGCATCAACTACCAGCGCATCTTCCCGAACAACTACTTCGCCATCGGCGGCGCGATCGGCGTCATCATCGCCCTGATCGGCCTGCTCGCCACGATCTTCCGCGACGTCAACCGCCGCGCCGCGACCACGCAGGAGCTCAACCAGCGCAACCAGGAAGCCATTCTGCGACTGCTCGACGAAATGGGCGCGCTGGCCGAAGGCGACCTGACCGTCAAGGCGACCGTCACCGAGGACATCACGGGTGCGATCGCGGACTCCATCAACTTCACCGTCGACGAGCTGCGCCGACTGGTCGGTACGATCAACGAGACCGCCGTGCAGGTCGCCGCCTCGGCCCAGGAAACGCAGGCCACCGCCATGCACCTGGCCGAAGCCGCGGAGCACCAGGCCCAGCAGATCACCAGCGCCTCGGCGCAGATCAACGAAATCGCATCGTCCATCGACGAGGTCTCCAAGAACTCCGCCGAATCGGCCGACGTGGCCCAGCGCTCCGTGCAGATCGCCGCCAAGGGCGCCGAAGTGGTGCGCCAGACGATCCAGGGCATGGACAACATCCGTGACCAGATCCAGGAGACCTCGAAGCGAATCAAGCGACTGGGTGAAAGCTCCCAGGAAATCGGTTCCATCGTTGAACTGATCAACGACATCTCCGAACAGACGAACATCCTCGCGCTCAACGCGGCCATCCAGGCGGCGTCCGCCGGTGAAGCGGGCCGCGGCTTCGCGGTCGTGGCCGACGAAGTGCAGCGACTCGCGGAGCGCGCCTCGAACGCCACCAAGCGAATCGAGGCCCTGGTCCAGACCATTCAGTCCGATACCAACGAAGCGGTCAGCTCGATGGAACAGACGACCGCGGAAGTGGTTGCCGGTGCCCGACTGGCCGAGGACGCGGGCCTGGCCCTGGGCGAGATCGAAAAGGTCTCCAACGACCTCGCCGACCTCATCCAGAACATCTCCCAGGCGGCGCGCCAGCAGTCCACCGCGGCGACCAACATCACGGCCACCATGTCCGTGATTCAGGAGATCACCACCCAGACCTCGCAGGGCGCGAACCAGACGGCCGAGTCGATCGGAAACCTGGCGCAGCTGGCGGCCGACCTGCGTCGTTCGGTCGCCGACTTCAAGCTGCCGGGTTGATCATCCTCTCCGGCCCGCCCCTGGCCACACACCGGCACGGCCGTCCCCCCGGACGTCCCTGCCTAGACAGGACCTCGGCATGAGGCTGCACGAAAACATCGACTTCACCACGCTCACCTGGGTCAAGCCCGAGCTCGACGAAACGCTGCGCCAGGCGCGGCAGGCCCTGGAGGCCTACGTCGAGGAAGGCGAGGACCCGGGCCAGCTCAAGGCCTGCTCGTCGCTCCTGCACCAGGTGCAGGGCACCCTGCGCATGGTCGAGCTCTACGGCGCCGCGATGGTGGCCGAGGAGATGGAGCAGCTGGCCAAGGCGCTGCAGGAAGGCAAGGTCGCCGACCGCGACGTCGGTTACGCCGCGCTGATGCGCGGCATCGTGCAGCTGCCGGACTACCTCGAGCGCCTGCAGTCGGGCCACCGCGACATCCCGATCGTGCTGCTGCCGCTGCTCAACGAACTGCGCGAGCCGCGCGGCGAGAAGGGCCTGTCGGAATCGGTGCTGTTTTCGCCCGATCTTTCCCGGCCGCTGCCGGTTTCCGCGGCCGGCCCGGCCCAGCCCCTGGCCGCCGACGAACTGCGCCGCCGCGCCGACGCCATGCGTGGCCTGTTCCAGTCGGCGCTGCTGCGCTGGCTCAAGGACGACAACAGCCCCAACACCATCCGCGACCTCACCGACGTCTGCGAACAGTTGGTGCCGATCACCGACGCCGAGCACGCGCGCCGTCTGTTCTGGGTTGCTGCCGGTACCCTCGATGCCCTGGCCAAGGGTGCGTTCGAGGCCAGCAAGCCGCTCAAGCAGTCGCTGGCCAAGGTCGAACAGGAGATCAAGCGCCTGGCCGAGGGCGGCGATGCCGCCTTCCGCAGCGATCCGCCGCTCGAGCTGACCCGCCAGCTGCTGTATTTCGTTGCCCACGCGCCCACCGAAGGTGGCCGCATCGGCGAGATCCGCGAGGTGTTCGGCCTGGGCCAGTACCTGCCCAGCGAATCCGAGCTCGCGCACGCCCGCGGCAGCTTGAGTGGCCGCAACAAGGCGCTGCTGTCGACCGTCGCCGGCGCCATCAAGGAAGACCTGCTGCGGGTGAAGGACGCGCTCGACCTGCACCTGCGCACGCCGGAGGCCACGCCCGCCGACCTGGGGGAACAGGCCGAGGCCCTGGACCGCGTCGCCGATACCCTGGGCATGCTCGGCCTGGGCGTGCCGCGCCGGGTGGTGCAGGACCAGCGCACCGCCATCAATGCCATCGCCAGCGGCCAGCGCGCCGCCGACGAATCGGCGCTGCTCGACATCGCCGGCGCCCTGCTTTACGTCGAAGCCTCGCTCGACGACCAGGTCGCAAGACTGGGCGAAGCCGAGGTCGCGGACGAGCAGGCCGCCAGCACCGAGCGCGCGCTGCCTGGCAGCGAGGCGCGACAGGTGCTGGAAGTGCTGGTCCGGGAGGCCATCGCCAACTTCGCCCAGGCCCGCCAGTGCTTCGTTGCCTTCGTCGAGACCCACTGGGACCACGCCCAGCTTGCCGACGTGCCGCGCCTGGTCGAGGAAGTCGCCGGTGCGCTGCGCATCCTGGAAATCCAGGACGCGCCGCAGTACCTGGCCGCCGTCCGCAAGTTCACCGAAAACGAACTGTTGCGCCGCCGCCGCGTGCCCAATGGCCAGCAGATGGACCGGCTGGCCGATGCCCTGGCCAGCCTGGAATATTTCCTGGAGGCCTTGCGCGACCGTCGTCCCAAGCGCGAACAGATCCTCGAAGTCGCGCGCCAGAACCTCGAATCGCTGGGTTACTGGCCGCTGCCGGCCGAAGACCTGGCGCCGCCGGCATCGGTGGTGCCGACCGCCGCGGCGGACACGCCGTCCGCGCCGGTGGAAGCCGCGCCGGAGCCTGCCCCCGAGGCCGCGCCAGCGCCGGTGGCCGAAGCCGCCCCGGAAGAGCCCACCTTCCCCGACCTGGGCATCGACCTCGAGCTGCCGGCCGAGCTGGTTTCGGCCGAAGAAACACCCGCGCCGGAAGCGGCGGCCGACGCCGAGCCCGAGCCCGAGGCTGGCTTCCCGCCCGAACCGATCGAAGCCGCGGCCCCCGAGCCCCCGCATCCCCCCGAACCGGCAGCCGAAGTCGCCGCCGCGGCCGCCGGCCTGCCGGTCATCGGTGGCTTCGATGGCGCCAGCGACGAGATCGACGACGAGATCCGCGAAGTTTTCCTGGAGGAGTTCCAGGAAGAAATCGGCAACCTCGAGCAGCTGCTGCCGACCTGGCGCAAGCAGCCGGACAACCTGGAACAGCTGCGGCCGATCCGCCGCGTCTTCCACACGCTCAAGGGCAGCGGCCGCCTCGTGGGCGCCAAGACCCTGGGCGAGTTCAGCTGGAAGGTCGAGTCCATGCTCAACCGCGTGCTGGACGGCACGCGCGCGGCCAGCCCGGCCGTGGTCTCGCTGATCGAGAACGCCTTCAACACCCTGCCGTTGCTGCGCGCCGCCCTGCAGGGCGAAACGGTGCACGCCGACCTGGCCGGCATCGAAGCCGTCGCCGAGCGCATCGCCGCCGGCGAGGAAGCCTTCTACGAGCCGGCCGCCGCTGCAGGCGCCGAAACGCCAGCCGCCGCCGCGCCGGAGCCGACCCCGGTCGCCGAAGAGGCCCCGGTGTTCGAAGCGCCGGTGGCCGAGCCGGACATCGAGGCCGACACCGGCCCGCTGGTGCCGCCGACGCCGGACACCGGATTCGCCATCGATCCGGTGTTGTTCGAGATCCTCAAGCCCGAGGTCGCGGGCCACCTGGAAACGATCGACGCCTGGCTCGGCAGCTGTGCCGCACGCGGGCCCCAGCCGGTCAGCGACCCGCTGCTGCGCTCGGTGCACACGATGAACGGTGCCTTCGCGATGACCGAGGTCACCGCGCTCACCTCGATCACCTCGCCGCTGGAAGGTTTCCTAAAGCGCTCGCTTGCTGCGCAGGTCGTGCCCGAGCAGGGGGGCGTGGACGCCGTCGGGGACGTGGCGTCCGCGATCCGCGAAACCATCGGCGTGCTCGAGCGGCCGGGAGCGACGCTGCCCGATTATTCCGAGCTTGCCGCGCGCGTCATGGCGCTGCGCGACGCCATGCCCGAAGCCACGGGGCCGATGGCGCCGACCGGGCCGGACGATGCCGACACCACCGGCGAACTGCCCACGGCCGTCGCGCTCGAGGCGCCGGACGTGTCCGGCCTGCCGGATTTCGATGCACCGTTCGAGGAAGCGGCGGAGGAAGCGGTCGCCGAGGCCGGTGCCGACGCCGAGATGCCGGCCGAATCGCCGGAGGCCGAGCGCATTTCGCTTGAGGCCTTCCTTGCCGACGCCGGCGCCAGCCCGGATGAGGGCGGGGCGCCGATGCTGTCGGTCAGTGAATCCGAGCCGACGGATGCGATCTCCGATGAAGAACTGCTCGCCGCCGAAGCCGCGCTGAAGGCCGCCGCCGAAGCCGAGGCCGCCGAAGCCGCGGCAGCGCAGGCAGCCGCCGAAGCGGCGGCCGCGGAAGAGGCCGCCCGGGAAGCCGAGGCCGCCCAGGCACGCGCTGCTGAAGAAGCCGCGGCCCAGGCCGCCGAAGAAGAAGCCCGCCTGGCTGCCGAAGCGGCCGCGCGGGCGGCCGAGGAGGCCGCTGCCGCCGAGGCCGCAGAAGCCGAAGCGCGCGCCGCCGAAGAAGCCCGTATTGCCGAGGAAGCCCGACAGGCAGAAGAAGCCCGCCTGGCCGAAGAGGCCCGGGTCGCCGAAGAAGCGCGCCAGGCCGAAGAGGCTCGCCAGGCGGAGGAAGCCCGCATCGCCGAGGAGGCGCGCCAGGCCGAAGAAGCACGTCTGGCCGAAGAAGCCGCCGCGCTGGCTGCTGCCGAAGCCGCCGCTGCGGAAGCTGCCGCCGAAGCCGCTGCTGCCGAAGCCGCCGCCGCCGAAGCCGCCGCTGCTGAGGCTGCCGCTGCTGAAGCCGCCGCTGCCGAGGCCGCGTCGTCGGACGATTTCTACGGCATGTCGCTCGAAGAGTTGGAGAAGCTCACGTCCCCGGATGCCACCGCGCCGGAAGCCGCCGAACCGGAAGCTGCCAGCGCCGATGCCGGCGAGCCCGAGGTGGTGGAACCCGAGGTCGTCGAGCCCGAGGTGGTGGAACCCGAAGTCATCGAGCCCGAGGTCGTCGAACCCGAGGTCACCGAGGCGGAGGTTGCCGAAGCCGCCGAGGCCGAGGCCGAAGCCGCCGAAGTCGCGGCCGAAGCCGCGGAAGCGGAAGCCGCCCATGCCGGTGCCACCGGCCCGCGTTCCCAGGTGCCGATGGCCGTGGACCCCGAGGACCCGGACGCGGCGCTCGACACCACCGACCTGGACGTCGACCTGCTGGACATCTTCCTGGAAGAGTCCGAAGACCTTCTCGACCATTCCGACGGCCTGCTGGCCAGCCTGCGCGACAACCCGGCCGACCGCGAACTGGTCGTCGGCCTCCAGCGCGACCTGCATACCCTCAAGGGTGGCGCGCGCATGGCCGGCATCTTCCCGGTCGGCGAGCTCGGCCACGCGATGGAATCGCTGCTGGAAGTCGTCGCCGAAGGCCGCCGCGAACTCGAGCCGGCCGGCGTGGTCGTGCTCGAGCGCGCCTTCGACCGCCTGCACGTCATGGTCACCCGCGTCGGCCAGCGCAAGGCGATCGCCCTGCCGGCGAACCTGATCGGACAGATCGATGCCCTGGCCAAGGGCAAGCCGCTCGATGCCAGCGAACCGGCCGCCGAGCAGGCAGCACCCAGCGCCGAGCAGGCGCCGGCGCTGCCGCGTGAAACCGCACTCGACCGCAAGGCCGCCGAAGCCGAGGAAGCCGCGCTTTCCCGTGCCGCGCAGTTCGCGATCGCGCCCTCGGCCGATGGCCTGGCCCCGCTGTCCGCGCCGATCGAGGGCCTGGGCGAGGAAGACGAAGGTTCGGGCGTGCGTGCCCCGCAGGAACAGGTCCGCATCCGCGCCGACCTGCTCGACCGCCTGGTCAACTACGCCGGCGAGGTGGCCATCTACCGCGCCCGCCTCGAGCAGCAGCTTGGTGCCTTCCGCAGCAACCTCGGCGAGCTCGGCCAGACCACCACGCGACTGCGCGACCAGCTGCGCAAGCTCGACATCGAGACCGAGGCGCAGATCATCGCGCGCTACCAGCGCGAGGGCGACGTCAGCGAAGAAACCTTCGATCCGCTCGAGCTCGACCGCTTCACCACCCAGCAGCAGCTCTCGCGTTCGCTGGGCGAATCCGCGGCCGACCTGACCAGCCTGCAGGGCTCGCTCGACGACCTCGTGCGCCAGTACGAAACCCTGCTGCTGCAGCAGTCCCGCGTCAGTTCGGACCTGCAGGAAGGCCTCATGCGCACGCGCATGGTGCCCTTCGATGCCCTGGTGCCGCGCCTGCGCCGCGTGCTTCGCCAGTCCAGCTCGGACACCGGCAAGCAGGTCAACCTCAAGGTCGACGGCGCCAGCGGCGAAATGGACCGCAACGTCCTCGACCGCATGACCGCGCCGCTCGAACACATGCTGCGCAACGCCGTCGCCCACGGCCTGGAGACGCCGGCCGACCGCCGCAAGGCCAAGAAGCCCGAGGAGGGCACGGTCCGCGTGCAGGTGCTGCGCGAAGGTTCGGAAGTCGTGCTCAAGATCAGCGACGACGGCCGCGGCCTGGACAAGGAAGCCATCCGCAGCAAGGCCATCGAGCGTGGCCTGCTCAAGCCTGAAACCGAAGTCTCCGACCAGGCGCTCTACGGCTTCATCCTCGAGACCGGCTTCTCCACCGCCGCCTCGGTCAGCCGCCTGGCCGGCCGTGGCGTCGGCATGGACGTGGTCTACAGCGAGATCCGCCAGCTCGGCGGCACGCTGACCATCGATTCCGAACAGGGCAAGGGCAGCACCTTCACGATCCGCCTGCCCTTCACCCTGGCGGTCACGCAGGCCGTCTTCGTCAAGATCGGCGACACCAGCTACGCCGTGCCGATCGCCTCGGTGCAGGGCGTGGGCCGCATCAGCCGCGAGGAACTCGACAAGCAGCTCGCCAGCGGCGAACCCAGCTTCAACTACGCCGGCGAGTCCTACGCCATCCACGACCTGGGCAGGCTGATCGGCCATGCCCCGGCCAAGGCCCAGGACAGCCTGCAGATGCCGCTGCTGCTGGCCCGTTCCGGCGACCTGCGCGCCGCCATCTGCATCGACCAGGTGCTGGGCAGCAAGGAAATCGTGGTCAAGCCGGTGGGTCCGCAGGTCAATTCGATCCCGGGCATCTTCGGCGCCACCATCATGGGTGACGGCCGCGTGGTCGTGATCCTCGACGTCGCGCCGCTGGTGCGCCGCCAGGCTTCGGTGGACCACGCCGCCGAAGCGGCCGCGGCCGCCGCCGCGCCGGCCGCCAAGGTGCATCGCGTGCCGGTGGTGATGGTGGTCGACGACTCGATCACCATGCGCAAGGTCACCGGCCGCGTGCTCGAGCGCCACAACTTCGAGGTGATGACCGCGAAGGATGGCGTGGACGCCATCGAGAAGATGGCCGAGCGCATCCCCGACCTGATGCTGCTCGACATCGAGATGCCGCGCATGGACGGCTACGAGCTGGCGCAGAACATGCGCTCGGACGGGCGCATGAAGGACGTGCCGATCATCATGATCACCTCGCGAACCGGCGAGAAGCATCGCCAGCGTGCCTTCGACATCGGCGTCAACCGCTACCTCGGCAAGCCCTACCAGGAAGCCGAGCTGATGCGGAACGTGCTCGAGATGCTGGGCATCGAACAGGAGCAGGTCGATGGCTGACGCGGCGGTGCGCGTTGCGCTGCTGGCCAGGCCGGGCGAGGCCCGCGACCAGCTGCGCCGCGCGCTGGCTGAGCTCGGGGCGGACCTGGTCGCCGAAGGCGATCCGTCCGAACTCGACCCCGCCACCGTCGCCGGCCATTCGCCGCGCGTGGTGCTGGTGAGCCTGGAACCTGCGATCGAGGACGCGCTGGATCGATTCGACGACCTGCTGGGCCAGCCCGACGTGCAGGTGCTCTACGACGACGCCGAAGTCACCCGCGAGCTCGACGGCTGGGACCTGGCCCGCTGGGCCCGCCACCTGGCGGCCAAGCTGGTCGGCAGCGACGTGCTGCCGCCGGTGCCCGGCGACGCCGATCCCCTGCCGCAGATGGATCTCTCGCGCATGGAGCCGGGCGCGCCGCCGACGCCGGCCGAAGCCATGGCCGACGCGAAGCTCGAGGACTATGCGTCCGAGTCGCTCGACCTGTCGGAATGGGTGCCGACCCAGCCAAAACTTTCCGACGAGCCGCGCAGCGAAGACGAGGCCGCGGGTCAGCAGATCGAAGCCCCGGCCGATGATCTTGGCCTGGACCTGGACCTCAGCGGCCTGGAAGAGGCCCTCGCCGGTGGCGGCGAACCGCAAGGCGCGGACGATCCCGCGCCAGCGGATGAAGCACTGCCCGATACCCTTGGCGAGACTGGCTCGGGCACGGATTTCGACGTGTTCGAAGAGTCTTTCGAGAGCTCGTTCGAAGCCACGTCCGAGGCCGCGTCCGAGGCCACGTCTGACGATGCTGGCGATGCCGACGAGCCCCTGCTGGCCGACATGGAACTTTCCGACGAACCGGTGAAGTTCTCCAGTTTCTCCGACGATGACGTCCCGGCCGAAGACACGGTCGACGACGACGTCGCTGCGCTGGCCGCCCAGCTCGAAGCCTTCGAGGCCAACGACCAGCGCCAGGAAGCGCGCGACCCGGAGTTCGACATGAGCTTCGAGGAGCCGCCGGCGGCCGCCGTCGAAACGCCGGCATCGCCGCCGCCCGTGGCCGGACCCGGCACCGGCGGTTTCGGCGGCTTCGGCAACCTCGAGCTGGCGCCGATGGACGATGGCCCCGCCGAAGCGGAAGTGCAGGCGCCGGTGGAAGTCGCCTTCGGTTCGGGCTTGAACCGGACCGAGGAGAGAAGCAGCCGCCTCAGCCTGGCCGAACAGGATGCCGCGCCGAGCCAGTCGATCCACGCCGGCGCCCTGCTGGTGCTTGCCGGCCTGGGCGGCCCGGACGCGGTGCGCCAGCTGCTGGCGGCGCTGCCGGTGAACCTGCCTTTGCCGGTGCTGCTCTACCAGCACCTGGACACGGGAAAACACGACCGCCTGGTCGGCCAGTTGTCCAAGGCCAGCCAGATGCCGCTCGACCTGGCCCAGGACGGCAAGCTGGCCTTCCCGGGCCGTGTCGCCGTGCTGCCGCCAGGCATGGGCGCGCGGCGTGACGGCAACAACCTGAGTTTCGCGGCAGGCGACCTGCGCGCCGTGCTGGCCGCGCTGCCGGCTGCCGACAGCGGCGTGCTGGTGCTCAGCGGCGCCGACCCCGAGCTGGTCGCGGCC
>CAXAYM010000026.1:0-12830 GCA_963973175.1 uncultured Arenimonas sp. | reverse complement strand
CGGCCGTCGAGGGCCGCGAACTATAACGACCTATTTCAGGATTGGGAAGAGGGGGTGAGAACGAAGCCCCTTCCGTTTAGCTGGCGGTCGGCTTGACACCCCCGGCGGGCATCCCCGAACGTCCCTTCGCACACCCACGGAGCCTTCCATGCGCCTTGCCAGCCTCGCCCTGTTCCTGTCGGCCCTTTTGTCGCTTACCGGCTGCGCCACCGGCAGCGACGCCTGGGTCGAGCTCAATGGCCAGCGCTTCGAGGTGGAAGTGGCCGATGACGACGCCGAGCGCAACCGCGGCCTGATGTTCCGCGAGTCGCTGGCCGATGGCGCCGGCATGCTGTTCGTGCACGACGCCGAGCGCCCGCTGGCCTATTGGATGAAGAACACGAAGATCCCGCTCGACATCTTCTACTTCGATGCCTCGCGCAAGCTGGTGTCGGTGTCGCGCGGCGTGCCGCCCTGTTCGCTTGGCGACCGCTGCCCGCCCTATCCCAGCAGCGGCCCGGCGCTGTACGTGCTCGAGCTCAACGCCGGCCAGGCCAACGCGCTCGGAACGCGGCGCGGCGACACCATCACCTTCGGCCCGGGCATTCCGCTGCGCGGCCAGCCTTGATTCATCGCCCCCGCGGGGCCACATTGCAGGCATGGATGCCCCGAACAAACTGCCGGAATGGAATGCGCTCGCCGCGCTCGGCGACGACGAGCTGCCGCTGCTCGACACCGCGCTGCTGATCGCCCGCGACGAATACCCCGACCTCGACCCCGCCGGCTACACCGCACAGGTGGACACCTACGCCGAGGCACTGCGTCCGCAACTCGACGGCGACATCGACCTGCCGGCGCGCCTGACCGCGATCAACCGGTACCTGTTCGAGGAAGTCGGCTTCGCCGGCAACAACCTTGAATACGACGACCCGCGCAACAGCTACCTCAACGATGTCGTCGACCGGAAGCTCGGCATCCCGATTTCGCTGGCGGTGATCCAGATCGAAGTCACCCGCCGCCTGGGCATGCCGCTCGACGGCGTGTCCTTCCCGGGGCACTTCCTGGTGCGGCTGCCGGTGGACGACGGCATCCTGGTGCTCGACCCCTTCAACAAGGGCCGGCCCGTGAGCGCCGACGAACTGCGTGAACGCGCGTCGCCGCACCTGGGCGGGCACCCGCCCGACGACCAGCAGCTGATGCAGATCCTGGCGCCGGCCTCGCACCGCGCGATCCTGATGCGCATGCTGCGCAACCTCAAGGGCCTGTACCTGGAGCAGCGTGACTGGGAGCGCGTGGCGCGCACCGCCGACCGCCTGCTCAAGCTGTCGCCCGGCACCGCCGAAGCCGTGCGCGACCGTGGCCTGGCCTATCGCGAACTCGGCTACGCCAAGGGGGCGCGCGAGGACCTCGCGCGTTACCTGCAGATGCTTCCGGAAGCCGACGACGTCGACAGCGTGCGCGCCGCACTGGTGGACCTGAGCGGCCTGCCCGCGCGACTGAACTGAGCGGCTGGCCTCAGGCCGGCACCATCTCGAAATCATCCTTGGTCACGCCGCAATCGGGGCAGACCCAGGTGTCGGGCACGTCTTCCCAGCGGGTACCGGGCGCGATGCCCTCTTCCGGCAGGCCATCGGCCTCGCTATAGATGAAGCCACAGACGACGCACATCCAGGTGCGGTAGGTGGTGGCAGTTGCGCTGGGCGTGTTCATTGCAGGTCCGGTAGGGCGTTAACGGCTACCATTCTCGCATCTTGCCGGTCATGCCGAAATGAACCCCAGCCCATCCGCCAGGCGCCGCGGCGTCTACCTGATCACGCCCGACGAGCCCGACACCGGCCGCCTGCTGGCGCGGCTGCAGCCCCTGCTGGACGAAGGCCCGGCCCTGCTGCAGTACCGGAACAAGGCCGCCGGGCCCGGGCTGCGCCGCGAACGGGCGCCCTGGCCCGCGCCTGCGCCGCCGCCGGCGTCCCCCTGGTGGTGAACGACGACTGGCGCCTGGCCGCGGACGTCGGCGCGCTCGGCGCCCATCTGGGCGAGCTCGACGGCGACCTGCGCCAGGCCCGCCGCGAGGCCCCGGGACTGTGGCTGGGCGCCTCGTGCTACGACCAGCTTGAACGCGCCCGCGAAGCGGTCGCCGCCGGCGCCGACTACGTCGCCTTTGGCGCATTTTTTCCGTCGGGAACCAAACCCGGCGCACGCCGCGCCCACCCCGGGCTGCTCCAGGACAGCGCCGCGCTCGGCTGCACCCGGGTGGCGATCGGCGGCATCACCCCGGACAATGCCGCCACGCTCGCCGCCGCCGGCGCCGACCTCGTGGCCGTGATCGGCGCCGTTTTCGACGCCCACGATCCGGTTGCGGCCCTGCGGGCCTTCCGCCGCAGCTTCGAATCGAACATCACCGAGACCCTGCATCCATGAACAACGCCACCAGCCACGACCTCTTCACCCGCGCCCTGGACCTGATGCCGGGCGGCGTCAATTCGCCGGTGCGCGCCTTCAAGTCGGTCGGCGGCGAGCCCTTCTTCGCGGCCAGCGCCGAAGGCGCCTACCTCGAGGACGTCGACGGCAACCGCTACGTGGACTACATCGGCAGCTGGGGTCCGATGATCGCCGGCCACGCCCACCCGAAGGTGCTCGACGCGGTCGCCAGCACCATGCGCAAGGGCCTGAGCTTCGGCGTGCCCAATGCGCTGGAAGTGACCATGGCCGAAACCGTGCGCAAGCTGGTGCCGTCCATGCAGATGATGCGCATGGTCAACTCCGGCACCGAAGCCACGCTGTCGGCGATCCGCCTGGCGCGCGGCGCCACCGGCCGCACCCGCATCGTGAAGTTCGAGGGCTGCTACCACGGCCACGGCGACAGTTTCCTGGTGAAAGCCGGTTCGGGTGCGCTGACCTTCGGCCTGCCCAATTCCCCGGGCGTGCCCAAGGCCCTGGCCGACCTCACGCTGACCCTGCCCTACAACGATTTCGAGGCCGCAACGAAGCTCTTCGACGAAGTCGGCGAAGAGATCGCCGGCGTCATCGTCGAACCGATCGTCGGCAACGCCAACTGCATCCTCCCGCGCGAGGGCTACCTGCAGCACCTGCGCGAGCTGTGCACGAAATCCGGCGCCATCCTGATCTTCGACGAGGTGATGACCGGCTTCCGCGTCGCGCTCGGCGGCGCCCAGGCGCATTACGGCGTCGACCCCGACCTGAGCACCTTCGGCAAGATCATCGGCGGCGGCATGCCGGTCGGCTGCTTCGGTGGCAAAAGTGCGGTCATGGAGTGCATCGCCCCGCTCGGCCCGGTCTACCAGGCCGGCACGCTGAGCGGAAACCCGGTGGCGATGGCCGCCGGCCTGGCTACGCTGGGCATCATCCAGGGCCCCGGTTTCTACGAGCGCCTGGAGTCGGCCACCCACGTGCTGTGCGACGGCCTGGAATCGGCGGCCCGCGATGCCGGCGTTCCGGTCACCACCACCCGCAGCTGCGCCATGTTCGGCCTCTTCTTCACCGACAAGAAGGTTGAAACCTTCGCCGACGCGGTGGCCTGCGACACCGCCGCCTTCAACCGTTTCTTCCATGCCATGCTGCGACGCGGCGTCTACTTCGCGCCGTCGGCGTTCGAGGCCGGCTTCCTTTCCAGCGCCCACGGCGAGGAAGAACTGGCTTTCACCATCCAGGCCGCGCGCGAAGCGTTCAAAGAGGTCGCCGCCGGGTGAGGCGACCCACGCTGGTGCTGTTCGACCTCGACGGCGTGCTGGTGCATTACGACCACGCCGTGCGGGTGCGCGAGCTCGCCCGGCGCACCGGGGCCGGCGAGGACGAGGTTGAGCAGGCCCTGTTCGGGTCGGGCCTGGAGGCCGCGGCCGATGCCGGCGAGTTCGACACCGCTGGCCTGGTCGCCGAATTGTCGCGGCGGCTGGGCGTACCGGTGACGGCGCAAGACTGCATCGCCGCCCGCGCCGCCTCGATGCAGGCCAACCCGGACGTGGTCGAACTTGCCGCGCTGGCCGGCCGGAACGCGGACCTTGCCATCCTCACCAACAACGGCCTGCTGCTGAGCGAGCACTTCGAATCGATCTGCCCGGCGCTGGCGCCGCTGTTCGCCGGGCGTGTGTTCTGTTCGGCCCAGTTCCGCCTGCGCAAGCCCGAGCCGGAGGTGTTCCGGCAGTGCGTGGCGCGGCTGGGCGTGGCGCCGGGCGATACCCTGTTCTTCGATGACAAACCCGACAACGCCAAGGGCGCGCGGCGCGCCGGCCTGATGGCGCACACTTACCGCAGCCCGGCCGGACTGCGCGCGCACCTGGCCGACCACCACTTGCTGGAGCCACAGGCATGACCCGTATCGAAACCCTGGCCGTGCACGCGGGCGGCGAACCGGACGAAAGCACCGGCGCCGTGTCCCCGCCGATCCACATGGCCACGACCTTCCGGCATGGCCCCGCCGGTGAACGCCAGGCCGGCTTCGAATACCAGCGAGAAGGCAACCCGACCCAGGAGCGACTGGAAACGGCGCTGGCGGCGATGGAAGGCGGCGAGGCCGCGCTGTGTTTCGGCTCGGGCATGGCGGCGATGTCGGCCGCGCTCGAATCGCTGCCCACCGGTGCCCATGTCCTGATCCCGTCCGACTGCTACACCGGCCTGCGCGTCCTTGGCGCCGAGTTCCTGCCCCAGCGCGGCATCAGCACGACGGCGGTGGACATGGCCGACCTGGCCGCCGTGCACGCCGCCCTGCGGCCGGAAACCCGGATGATCTGGGCGGAAACGCCGTCGAACCCGCGCCTGTGCGTGGCCGACATCGCCGCGCTGGCCGCACTGGCTCACGGCAACGACGCCCTGCTGGCCTGCGACAACACCTTCGCGACGCCGGTGCTGCAGCGGCCGCTGGCGCTGGGCGCCGACCTGGTGATGCATTCGACCACCAAGTACATCGGTGGCCACAGCGACGTGATGGGCGGCGCGCTGGTGTTCGCCCGCCGCGATCCGTTCCACGATGCGGTCTTCCACCGGCGCCACCTCACCGGCGGCATCCTGGCGCCCTTCAGCGCCTGGCTGATCCTGCGCGGCCTGCGCTCGCTGCCGGCGCGGATGGCCTGGCACTGCCGGAACGCCGCGACGCTGGCGCAGTTCCTGGCCGGGCACGAGGCGGTCGAAGCCGTGCACTACCCGGGACTGGCCACGCATCCCGGCCACGAAATCGCCGCCCGGCAGATGGGCGACTTCGGCGGCATGCTCAGCCTGCGCGTGAAGGGTGGCCGCGACGCCGCCCTGCGCGTGGCCGGCGCGCTCGAGCTGGCGATCAACGCCACCTCGCTGGGCGGGCCGGAAACCCTGGTCGAACACCGCGCCTCGATCGAGGGTGCCAACGCCATCAGCCCCGACAACCTGCTGCGGGTATCGGTGGGCTTGGAACATCCCGACGACCTGGTGGCCGACTTCGGCCGCGCGCTGGAGGCCGCCGCCGCATGAGCCAGCCACGCATCGCCGCCGGACAGTTCGAGGCCGCCGCCCGCGAAGGCTGGCGCGCCCGCTGGTTCGAAATCATCTTCCGGCACGACCCGGGCGCACCGCGGCGCTTCGACCTGCTGCTGATCGCCGCGATCATCATCAGCGTGGTCGTTGTCATCCTCGACAGCGAGGCCGACCTGCACGAACGCTGGGGCTACTGGTTCTACCTGGCCGAATGGGGCTTCACGCTGCTGTTCACCGCCGAATACCTGGTGCGCCTGGCGGTGGTGAAGCGGCCGCTGCGCTACGCCACCAGCTTCTACGGCGTGATCGACCTGCTGTCGATCCTGCCCACCTACCTGTCGCTGCTGCTGCCCGGCAGCCAGGCGCTGCTGGTGGTGCGCGTGCTGCGCATCCTGCGCATCTTCCGCGTACTCAAGCTGATGGAATACACCGAGGCGGGCGGCGTGCTGGTGGGCGCGCTGTACCGCTCGCGCCGCAAGATCCTGGTGTTCCTGGTGGCCGTGCTGACGATTGCCGTCATCTTCGGCGCCGCGCTTTACGTCATCGAAGGCCCGGAAAGCGGCTTCACCAGCATCCCGATCGGCATGTACTGGGCCATCGGCACCATGGCCACGGTCGGCTATGGCGACATCACGCCGGTATCGCCTATCGGGCGCTTCGTCGCCTCGCTCCTGATCCTGATCGGCTACGGCATCATCGCAGTGCCCACCGGCATCTACACCGCCGAACTTGCGATGGGCCTGCGCGAACGCAGGCGCGATGCCTGTCCGGGCTGCAAGCTGGCCGAACACGACACCGACGCGGATTATTGCCGCCGCTGCGGCACCGCCCTGCCCGAACGCTGATTCACCACTGCCCGGTGTTGGGCATCGACAGCCAGGGCTCCGCCGGCGCCAGCGCCTCGCCCTTCTGCAGCAGCTCGATGGAAATCGCATCGGGCGAGCGCACGAAGGCCATGCGGCCGTCGCGCGGCGGCCGGTTGATCGCCACGCCGTGGGCCTGCAGGCGTTCGCAGGCGGCGTAGATGTCGTCCACCTCGAAGGCCAGGTGGCCGAAGTTGCGCGCCGAGCCGTAGTCCTCGTCGTCGTAGTTGTAGGTGAGCTCGACTTCCGCCTCCGGGTTCGCCGGGGCCGCCAGGTAGAGCAGCGTGAACCGCCCCTGCGGGTAGTCGCGGCGCCGGGTCTCCACCAGGCCCAGGGCATCGCGGAAGAAGTGCAGCGAAGCGTCCAGGTCGCGGACGCGCACCATGGCGTGCAGGTATTTCATCGGCGCAGGGCCTCCTCGAGTTCGGCGTCGTCCAGGAACAGGTCGGGCAGCAGCGGCTGCGACGGATCGACGGCGTAGTGGCTGAAATCGGTGACGCCCTGTTCGCGCAGCACCGCCTCGTCGACCAGGAAATTGCCGCTGAAGCGCCAGGAATCGCGTGACAGCACCGCGTGCGCGGCGTCGGCCATGATCTCGGGCGTGCGGCATTTCGCCGGCTCCGTGCCGGGGATCATCTTCAGCGCATCGGTGGCGATCACCGTGCGCGGCCACAAGGCGTTGACCGCGACGCCCCGCGGCCCGAACTCCGCCGCCAGGCCCAGGGTCACGAAGCTCATGCCCATCTTAGCCAAGGTATAGCCGGTGTGCGGGCCCCACCACTTCGGATCCAGGTTCGGCGGCGGCGCCAGGGTCAGGATGTGCGGGTTGGCCGAATCGAGCAGGTGCGGCAGGCAGGCCTGGCTGCACAGGAAGGTGCCGCGGGCATTGACCTGCTGCATCAGATCGAATCGCTTCATCGGCGTGTCGAGCGCGCCCTTGAGCCAGATCGCGCTGGCGTTGTTGACCAGGATGTCGATGCCGCCGAAACGTTCGACGGTGGCCGCGACGGCGGCCTTCACCTGGTCCTCTTCACGGATGTCGCACTGCAGGGCCAGGCCCTGGCCCCCTTCGGCATCCACCGCCGCGGCGGCGCTGTGGATGGTGCCCGGCAGCTTGGGGTTGGGCACCGCGGACTTGGCCGCGATGGCGACGTTGGCGCCGTCGCGGGCCGCCCGGAGGGCGATGGCCAGGCCGATGCCCCGCGAGGCGCCGGTGATGAAGAGGGTCTTGCCACGAAGGTCCGACATGCATCTCTCCTGAACTTTGGTCGCAGTGTAAACCGGGGGTCGCCGGAGCCGGCCTATAATTCCGCCCCATGGATTCAGCCCGCCTGGAGGCCCTCGTCGCATGGATCGGTGAAAACCCGACCCTGGCGGGCCTCGTCATCTTCCTCATCGCCTTCGGCGACGCCCTGGTCATCGTGGGCGTGGCCATCCCGGCCGTGCCGCTGCTGTTCGCGGTGGGCACGCTGGTGGGCCTGGGCCACGTGGACGGGGCCTACGCGCTGGCCTGCGCCACCCTGGGTGCCTTCGCCGGCGACGCGATCAGCTTCTGGGTCGGCCATCGCTTCGGGCCGCAGCTGCGCCAGCGCTGGCCCTTCTACAAGCACCCGCAGTGGCTCGAACGCGGCGAGACCACCTTCCGCCGGCACGGCATGAAGTCGATCATCATGGCGCGCTACGTCGGCGCCATCCGGCCCTTCGTCCCGGCGATCGCCGGCATGCTGAAGATGAAGCTTCGCCAGTACGTACCGGCCAGCGCGATCGCGGCGCTGGTGTGGTCGGCCACCTTCCTGGCGCCGGGCTGGGTATTCGGCACCTCGCTGGACCTGGTGGCGGCGGTGGCCGGGCGACTGGCGATCGTGCTGGCGGTGGTGCTGGTGCTGGTCGCCGCGATCTGGGCGGCCGTGTTCTACCTCTGGCGCTGGCTGGGCGCGCATGCCACCGGCATGCTCGAGCGCGCCCTGGCCTGGTCGCACAAACACCCGGTGCTGGGCCGCTATTCGGAAGCCCTGATCGACCCGAACCGCCCGGAATCGGCCTCGCTGCTGTTGCTGGCCGTGGTGCTGGGCGCGGCCGGCTGGGGCTTCTTCACGATCCTGATCTCGGTCGGCGGCGGCACGGCCCCGTCCGACCTGGACCTGACGGTGCACCACCTGATGTTCGGGCTGCGCAATCCGCTGGCCGACGTGCCGATGGCCTTCCTGGCGACGCTGGGCGATGCCGTGGTGCTGGCGCCGGCCGTGGTCGGCGTGTTCGCCTGGCTGCTCTGGCGACGCCGCAACATCGCCGCCTGGCACTGGCTGGCGGCACCGGGTTTCGCGCTGGTGCTGACCTGGTTGCTGGGTTACCTGCTGCACATGCCCAAACCGCCGGCTTCGACCGCGGTCCCGGGCTTCAGCTTTCCTTCGGCCTCGGTGACGATGGCGACCGTGGTCTATGGCTTTTTCGCCGTGCTGATCGCGCGCGAACTGCCGGGCCGCAACCGTGCCTGGCCCTACGTCGTGGCCGCGCTGGTGGTGGGGCTGCTGGGGTTCTCGCGCCTTTACCTGGGTGCGCACTGGCTCAGCGACGTGCTGGCCGGCACCCTGCTCGGCCTGCTGTGGATCGCCGCGCTTGGCATCGCCTACCGGCGCCGCGTGGTCCGCTCGTTCTGGGTGCGTCCGATCGCCACCGTGTTCTTCGTCGCGGTGCTGGGCGTGGCGGCCTGGCACGGCAGCCGCCAGGCCGACGACATCCTGGCGAAGTTCGATCCACCGCATTCGCCCGCGTCCCTGGCCGCCGACGCCTGGTGGCGCGGCGACTGGCAGGCCGGCCTGCCGGCGCGCCGGAACGAGTTGCGCGGCCGCGATGCCTGGCCGCTGAACGTGCAGGTGGCCGGCCCGCTGGACGTGCTGCGCACGCGGCTGCTGCTGGCCGGCTGGCAGGAATACACGGTCGGCGGCTGGTACGGGCTGCTGCAGACCCTGGACAAGGACGCCACGCCCCTCGACCTGCCGGTGCTGCCGGCCACGCACAACGGCCGCGCGGAAGTGCTGGTGATGGCGCGCCGGGAACACGACGGCGGCCGCATGCAGGTCCTGCGCCTGTGGACCAGCCCGGTGGTCCTGCAGCCCGGCGACCAGCCGCTGTGGATCGGCACCGTGCATTCGCTCGAGTTCACCCGCCGGCTGGATTTCTTCAGCTACTGGCGGGCGCTGCCCGGCGAGGAAAGCCTGCTCGGGCCGCTGCGCGAGGATGCCGGCGACATGCAGTCGGCACTGGACGTGCGCAGCGACGAAGGCCTGCCCGTGCTGCGCCTGCGGCCACCCGCGAACGACTGAGCTATTCGGCCTGGAAGTCCGGCAGCCGCTCGACCAGCTGCTGCAGGCGTTCGTGCGGGTCGGCGGTCTGCAGCAGCGCCAGGCGCTCGGTCGGTTCGAGCGGCAGCCATTCGGCCAGGCGCCAGCCGACCCAGGCCGCATCGGCCAGGTTGCCCTTGCCCGGGCCTTCGTGGTCGAGGCCGGCCTTGTCCAAGATGCGGGCCAGCAGCACCGACAGCAGGGCGTGCTCGTCGCGCAGGGTTTCCGGCGCCGGCTCCTCGATCCAGGAGACGTCGCCGAGCACGAGGCCGTCGTCGCGCACGCGGGTGCGTTCGACGTGGAAACGGCGGCGACCTTCGACGGTGAGTCCGAGCAGGCCGTCGTCGGTGAGCGAAAAATCGACGATGACCGCCTCGGTGCCGTGCGCCGCCGGCGTGGCGGCCTCGCCGACCTCGCTGCCGGCCAGGATCAGGCAGATGCCGAAGCCTTCGCCGCTGCGGCCACAGCGTTTGACCAGGTCGAGGTAGCGTGGCTCGAAGATGCGCAGCGACACCCGGCCGCCCGGCAGCAGCACGGTGCCCAGCGGGAACAGCGGCAGTTCGGACACCGCCACGCTCAGCCTTCCAGCTGGGCCAGGAAGCGGCGCGGCGCGCCGTCGAAGCCGCCGTTGGACATGAAAACCACGTGGTCGCCGGCGCGGCAGCGTCGGCCAAGGGCAGCAAGCAGCGCGTCGGCGTCGGCGACGGTTTCGCCCTCGCCGCGCAGGGCCGCCACGACCTTGCCGCCGTCCCAGGCCAGTTCAGGCCGGTGCAGGAACACCACGGCATCGGCACCGTCGAGCGAAGGCGCGATCTGGTCGGCGTGCGCGCCCAGGCGCATCGAATTGCTGCGCGGCTCCATGGCCACCACGATGCGCGCATCGCCCACGCGCGCGCGCAAACCTTCGAGCGTGGTGCGGATGGCGGTGGGATGGTGGGCGAAATCGTCGTACACGGTGATGCCGGCGCGTTCGCCCAGCACTTCCAGCCGGCGCTTGACCGAAACGAAGTCGCGCAGCGCGGGAATGGCCTTGCCCAGGTCGGCGCCGACGGCGTGCGCGGCAGCGATGGCCGCCAGGCCGTTCATCACGTTGTGCCGGCCGACCAGCGACCATCCGACCGTTCCCACGACGGCGCCCCGGTGCAGCACGTCGAAGCGGGTGCCGTCGGCGGCGTGCAGGCGGGCGGTCCAGTCAAAATCACCGTCCACGCCGAAGGTCTCCACCGGCGTCCAGCAGCCCATCGCCAGAACGTCGGCCAGGGCCGCTTCTTCGCCGTTGACGATGAGCCGGCCGCGGCGCGGCACGGTGCGCACGAGGTGGTGGAACTGGCGCTGGATGGCCGCCAGGTCCGGGAAGATGTCGGCGTGGTCGAACTCGAGGTTGTTGAGGATCGCCACCACCGGCCGGTAGTGCACGAACTTGCTGCGCTTGTCGAAGAAGGCGGTGTCGTATTCATCGGCCTCGACCACGAACTCGCGGCCGCTGCCGAGGCGGGCGGAGACACCGAAGTTTTCCGGCACGCCACCGACCAGGAAACCCGGGTCGCGGCCGGCGGCATCGAGCAGCCAGGCCAGGATGGAGGTGGTGGTGGTCTTGCCGTGGGTGCCGGCGACGGCCAGGGTTTCGCGGCCGGGCAGCACGCGTTCGCTCAGCCACTGCGCGCCCGAGATGTAGCGCAGGCCGGCGTCGAGCACGTGTTCGACCGAGTCATTGCCGCGCGAGAGCGCATTGCCCACCACCACTTCATCGGTGTCGGCGGTGATGTTGGCGGGGTCGTAGCCCCGGGCCAGCCGGATGCCCAGCTGTTCGAGCTGGGTGGACATGGGCGGGTAGACGTTCTGGTCGCTGCCGTCGACGGCGTGGCCGAGCTCGCGCGCCAGCGCCGCCACGCCACCCATGAAGGTGCCGCAGATGCCGAGGATGTGCAGTTTCACGACGGCGACGCGGTCAGCCGACGTCGGGCGTGGGCGCCAGGGTCTCCAGGATGCGCTGGAACACCTCGTCCACGCTGCCGACGCCGTTGACGCAGGCCAGGCGGCCGGTGTTGCGATAGAAGTCCACGACCGGCGCGGTGGCCTCGTTGTAGATCTTCAGGCGGTTGCGCACGGCTTCCGGGGTGTCGTCGGCGCGGCCTTCGACCTGGGCGCGGCCGGCGATGCGTTCGACCAGCAGCTCGGCCTCGACGTCCAGCTGCACGGCGATGTCCACCGGCTGGTCGAGCTTGCGCAGCAGCGCATCCAGGGCATTGGCCTGGGCCAGGTTGCGCGGGTAACCGTCGAGGATGAAGCCGTTGCCGGTGTCGCCGGCGGTCAGGCGTTCTTCGAGCATGCCCAGCACGATCTCGTCGGACACCAGGGCGCCGGACTCCATGACCGCCTTGGCCTGCAGGCCCAGTGGGGTGCCGGCCTTGACGGCGGCGCGCAGCAGGTCGCCGGTGGAGACGTGCGGCACCTGCAGGTGTTCACGCAGGCGCGCGGCCTGCGTGCCCTTGCCCGAGCCGGGCGCGCCGAGAAGTACCAGTCGCATCGTTTCAAACCCCTATAAACAAGGACGCACGACGCCGTCTTAACCCCTTTTATCTTTAGTGGGGCCGCCGACAGGCCGTGCGGACTTGGAAACGCTACTGGCCGGGCGGTCCCAAGTCAATGAAACCAGCGCCGCCAGCGGCCTGCCGCGCAGCCGGCGGCCGCCTCCAAGTCCTTGCCTGGGCTACAATTCCGCGATGAACAAAGGCAACCTGCTCTACGCACAGTCCGGCGGCGTCACCGCCGTCATCAACGCCACCGCCGGCGCGGTCATCGAGGCCGCGCGGGCCAGGAAGATCAAGGTGCTCGCGGCCCGCAACGGCATCCTCGGCGCGCTGCGCGAGGAGCTGGTGGACACCTCGAAGGAGTCAGCGGCATCGATCCGCGCCCTGGCCCACACCCCGGGCGGCGCCTTCGGCAGCTGTCGCTACAAGCTCAAGTCCCTGGAAGAAGACGCCGCCAAATACGAGCGCCTGCTCGCGGTGATCAAGGCGCACGACGTGCGCTGGTTCCTCTACAACGGCGGCAATGATTCCGCCGACACCGCGCTCAAGCTCTCGAAGCTGGCCGAATCCTCGGGTTATCCGCTCACCTGCATCGGCGTGCCCAAGACCGTCGACAACGACCTGGTGGTCACCGACTGCTGCCCCGGCTTCGGCTC
>CAXAYM010000025.1:0-13114 GCA_963973175.1 uncultured Arenimonas sp. | reverse complement strand
CTGCGCCAGTACAAGGGCAAGGACGAGCTTCCGAAGATCCTGGAGGGCCTCGGCGTCGCCATCATCTCCACTTCCCAGGGTCTGATGACCGATCGCCAGGCCCGCGCTGCGGGCGTGGGCGGCGAAGTCATCTGCCTCGTGGCCTAAGGAGACGCACCCATGTCCCGCGTTGCCAAGAAGCCGATCACCCTGCCCAAGGGCGTCGAGTTCAATGTTTCCAATGACCAGGTGACCGTCAAGGGTCCGAAGGGCACCCTGGTGCTGGCCAAGCCGACCGGCGTCGAGTTCAAGCTCGACAACGGCGTGCTGCAGCTGTCGGCCGCCGAGGCCGCCAACGTCCCGATGGCCGGCACCGCCCGCGCGATCGTGGCCAACATGGTCACCGGCGTGTCCGAGGGCTTCACCCGCAAGCTCGAGCTGGTCGGCGTCGGTTACCGCGCCACCATGCAGGGCAAGGACCTGAACCTCAGCCTGGGTTTCTCGCACCCGGTGGTGTTCCAGGCCCCCGAGGGCATCACCCTGGCCACCCCGTCCCAGACCGAGATCCTGGTCACCGGTGCCGACAAGCAGCAGGTGGGTGAGGTCGCGGCCAAGATCCGTGCCTTCCGCAAGCCCGAGCCCTACAAGGGCAAGGGCATCCGCTACTCCGGCGAAAAGATCATCATGAAGGAAGCCAAGAAGGCCTGATGGGCTCTTCAGCTTCCCAAAGGTAAAAGACCATGGACAAGAACACCGCCCGCCTCCGTCGCGCCAAGACCACGCGCTCGCACATCCGCAAGCTCGGCGTCGCCCGCCTGTCCGTGCTGCGCACGGGCCAGCACATCTACGCCCAGCTGTTCTCGGCCGATGGCTCCAAGGTGCTGGCTGCCGCCTCCACCGTGCAGGCCGACGTGCGCGAAGGCCTCAAGGGCAACAAGAACATGGAAGCCGCCGCCAAGGTCGGCCGCACCATCGCCGAAAAGGCGAAGGCCGCGGGCATCGACAAGGTTGCCTTCGATCGTTCCGGTTACCGCTACCACGGCCGCATCAAGGCCCTGGCAGACGCCGCCCGCGAGGGTGGCCTGCAGTTCTAAGCCCCGCCCGGAAGGGCAGGGCTTGGGTTTTCCAGATCCAACCACAACCATAAGCGGCCATAGGTCGTAAGCAAACCCAGGAATCCACATGAGCAGCAACGATCGCAATCGCCACAGGGACGACAGCGACGACGGCTTCATCGAGAAGCTGGTCGCCGTCAACCGCGTGTCCAAGACCGTCAAGGGCGGTCGCCAGTTCACCTTCACCGCGCTGACCGTCGTCGGCGACGGCGCCGGCAAGGTCGGCTTCGGCTACGGCAAGGCCCGCGAGGTCCCGGTCGCCATCCAGAAGTCGATGGAGTACGCCCGCAAGTCGATGGTCAACGTCGACCTGGACAACGGCACCCTGTTCCACCCGGTCAAGGCCAACCACGGTGCCGCCCGCGTTTACATGCAGCCGGCCTCCGAAGGTACCGGCGTGATCGCCGGTGGCGCCATGCGCGCCGTGCTCGAAGCCGTGGGCGTGAAGAACGTCCTGGCCAAGGCCGTCGGCTCGCGCAACCCGATCAACCTGGTCCGTGCGACCGTCAAGGGCCTGGCCGCGACCCAGTCGCCGGCCCGCATCGCCGCCAAGCGTGGCAAGAAGCTCGAGGAGATCCTCAATGGCTGACAAGACCGTCAAGGTTCGCCTGGTGAAGGGCCTTCGTGGCTGCCAGGCCCGCCACCGTCTTTCCGTGAAGGCCCTGGGCCTGAACAAGGTCAATGACGTCCGCGAACTCAAGGACTCCCCGTCCGTGCGCGGCCTGATCAACCAGGTGCATTACCTGGTTCGCGTCGAGTCCTGAGCGAGCCAAGGAGAACCCATATGAAGCTCAATACTCTCAAGCCCGCCGACGGCGCCCGCAAGGATCGCGTCCGCGTTGGTCGCGGCATCGGTTCCGGCCTCGGCAAGACCGCCGGTCGCGGCCACAAGGGCTCGTTCGCGCGCTCGGGCAAGGGCAAGATCAAGGCCGGCTTCGAAGGCGGCCAGATGCCGATGTACAAGCGCCTGCCCAAGGTCGGTTTCCGTTCGAAGATCAAGAACGACACCGCCGAGGTCATGCTCTACAAGCTCGACATGCTCGAGGCCGGCGAGATCGACTTCGCCGCGCTGCGCGCCGCGAAGCTGGTGCCGTCGAACGCCAAGCAGGCCAAGATCGTCAAGAAGGGCGAGGTCGGCAAGAAGTTCGTGCTCAAGGGCGTGCTGGCCACCGCCGGTGCCAAGGCCGCCATCGAAGCTGCCGGCGGCAGCGTGACGGAGTAAGGCATTGGCCCAGTCTTCTGCAGCTTCCGCCCTGGGTGGGCTCGGTAAATTCACCGAGCTCCGCCAGCGCCTGGTGTTCGTGCTCCTGGCGCTGATCGTCTACCGCATCGGCAGCTACATCCCGGTGCCGGGCATCGACCCGGAAGCCATGCTGCAGCTGATGGAGCAGCAGGAAGGCACCATCGTGGACATGTTCAACATGTTCTCCGGTGGTGCCCTGAACCGCTTCAGCCTGTTCGCGCTCAACGTCATCCCGTACATCTCCTCCTCGATCATCGTGCAGCTGATGGGCCAGATCTACGAGCCCTGGAAGGCGATGAAGAAGGAAGGAGAGTCCGGCCGCCGCAAGCTGACCCAGTACTCGCGCTACGGCGCCGTGGTGCTGGCGATCGTGCAGGCGGGTTCCATCGCCTCGATGCTGCAGCAGCAGGGCGGGGTCGTCTACCAGCCCGGCCCGGCCTTCGTGTTCACCGCGATCGTGGCGCTCACCGCCGGCACCATCTTCCTGATGTGGCTGGGCGAGCAGATCACCGAGCGCGGCGTCGGCAACGGCATCTCGCTGATCATCTTCGCGGGCATCGTCGCCAGCTTGCCGGGCGCCGTCTTCGGCACGCTGCAGCAGGTCGCCAGCAACGAGATCAGCGCGTTCGCCATCCTGGTGATCGCGGCCCTGGTCCTGGGCGTCACCTACTTCGTGGTCTTCATGGAGCGCGGCCAGCGCCGCATCACCGTGAATTATGCCCGGCGCCAGGGTGGCCGCCAGGCGTACATGAACCAGAGCTCGCACCTGCCGCTGAAGCTGAACATGGCGGGCGTGATCCCGGCGATCTTCGCCTCCAGCCTGATCATGTTCCCGGCGACCATGGTCCAGTGGTTCGGCCAGGGCAGCGCCCCGACCGGCGAAGGCTGGAAGGACAACCTCAACCTGTTCCTGCAGAACCTGAGCCAGGCCCTGGCCCCGAGCGAGCCGCTGCACATGCTGCTCTACGGCGCCATGATCATGGGCTTCGCCTTCTTCTACACGGCGCTGGTGTTCAATTCGCAGGAAACGGCCGACAACCTCAAGAAGTCCGGCGCCCTGGTGCCGGGCATCCGGCCGGGCAAGGCCACCGCCGACTACATCGACGGCGTGCTGACCCGCCTGACCCTGATCGGCTCGATCTACCTGGTTCTGGTCTGCCTGCTGCCCGAGTTCATCCGGATGTTCTGGCAGGTCCCGTTCTACTTCGGCGGCACCTCGCTGCTGATCGTCGTGGTGGTGGTCATGGACTTCACGGCCCAGGTGCAGGCGCACCTGATGTCGCACCAGTACGAGGGCCTGATGAAGAAGGCCAATTTGAAGGGTGGTTCCCGCGGCGGCCTCGCCCGCAGCTGAGGGACCACGACAATGGGCGGTCCGCGCGGCAGCTTGGCGCGTGGATGAACCAGCCCCCGTCCCTGCGCTGGAGTAGCGCGGGGCGCCCGGACCGGCAACGGGAAGGGCAGGGAAGGTTCGTCGCCGGAGCATGGGCACACTCCCCATGCCGGGTTTCCCGGGCCATTGGCCCGGGGGGCTACAAATTTACCCCAAGCTAAGGTATTATTTCCGATTCACTGCGCTCAATTTTAGTTTTGGAGAACGCCTGATGGCGCGCATCGCGGGTGTCAACCTGCCTGTCCAGAAGCATGTCTGGGTGGGCCTGCAGAGTATCTTTGGCATCGGCCGTACCCGGTCGAAGCTTGTTTGCGAGGCGGCTGGTGTCGCCCCGTCCACCAAAATCCGGGACCTGTCCGAGCCTGAAGTCGAGCGCATCCGCGCCGAAGTGGCGAAGTACACGGTCGAGGGCGACCTGCGTCGCGAGGTCGGCATGTCGATCAAGCGCCTGATGGACCTGGGCTGCTATCGCGGCCTGCGCCATCGTCGTGGCCTGCCGATGCGCGGCCAGCGCACCCGTACCAATGCCCGCACCCGCAAGGGTCCGCGCAAAGCCATCAAGAAGTAAGGACCTGGCCCCATGAATAAGCCGGCAACCAAAACGAAGAAGAAGATCAAGCGGGTCGTCACCGACGGCATCGCCCACGTCCACGCTTCTTTCAACAACACCATCGTCACCATCACCGACCGCCAGGGCAATGCGCTGTCGTGGGCGACCTCGGGCGGCGCGGGCTTCCGCGGTTCCCGCAAGTCGACCCCGTTCGCCGCCCAGGTGGCCGCCGAGAAGGCCGGCAAGGTCGCGCTCGACTACGGCGTGAAGACGCTGGAAGTGCGCATCAAGGGCCCCGGCCCGGGACGCGAGTCGGCCGTGCGTTCGCTCAACGCCTGCGGCTACAAGATCACCAACATCATCGACGTCACCCCGATCCCGCACAACGGGTGCCGGCCGCCGAAGAAGCGCCGCGTCTAACACGGGAACAGGAGACTAATACAATGGCTCGTTACATCGGTCCCACCTGTAAGCTCGCCCGCCGCGAAGGCGCCGACCTCTCCCTGAAGTCGCCCGCTCGCGCGATCGACTCGAAGTGCAAGCTGGAGCAGAAGCCCGGCCAGCACGGCGCGGTCGCCAAGCGCGGCAAGCTTTCCGACTACGCCAACCAGCTGCGCGAAAAGCAGAAGGTGAAGCGTATCTACGGCCTGCTCGAGAAGCAGTTCCGCAACTACTACAAGAAAGCCTCGACCAAGAAGGGCAACACCGGCGAGACCCTGCTGCAGATGCTCGAGCAGCGCCTCGACAACGTCGTGTACCGCATGGGCTTCGCCGTGACCCGCCCCCAGGCGCGCCAGCTGGTGTCGCACAAGGGCGTGCTGGTTAACGGCAAGGCCGTGAACCTGCCGTCCTACCAGGTCAAGGCCGGCGACAACATCGCGTTGACCGAGCGTGCCCAGAAGCACCTCAACGTCCAGGAAGCCGTGAACCTCTCCCAGCAGATGGACCTCGTCCCGAGCTGGTGCGAAGTCGATGCGAAGAAGTTCGCCGGCACGTTCAAGGCCGTCCCGGACCGCGCCGACCTGCCCTCGGACATCAATGAAGCGCTGATCGTCGAGCTGTACTCGAAGTAATCCCTCCAGGAGACACCTTGACCATGACGGTTACCGCCACCCAGGTGCTGCGCCCCCGCGGCCCGCACATCGAACGCCTCGGTTCCAACCGCGCCAAGGTGGTCATCGAGCCGCTCGAGCGCGGCTACGGCCACACGCTGGGCAATGCCCTGCGTCGCGTCCTGCTGTCCTCGATCCCCGGCTTCGCGATCACCGAAGTCGAGATCGACGGCGTGCTCCACGAGTACACCACCGTCGAAGGGCTGCAGGAGGACGTGCTCGAAGTCCTGCTCAACCTCAAGGACGTGGCCATCCGCATGCACAACGTGGACCACACCACGCTGAGCCTGCAGAAGAAGGGCCCGGGCGTCGTCACCGCCGGCGACATCAAGACCGACCACAACGTCGAGATCATCAACCCCGACCACGTGATCTGCACCCTCACCAAGGACACGGCGCTGAACATGCGCCTGAAGATCGAGCGCGGTTTCGGCTACCAGCCGGCCGCCGATCGCCGCCGCCCGGACGAAGAGTCCCGTGCGATCGGCCGCCTGGTGCTGGACGCCACGTTCTCGCCGGTCCGCCGCGTCGCCTACGCCGTCGAGGCTGCCCGCGTCGAACAGCGCACCGACCTGGACAAGCTGGTCCTCGAGATCGAGACCAACGGCACGATCGACGCCGAGGACGCCATCCGCACGGCCGCCGACATCCTCACCGACCAGCTGTCGGTGTTCGGCGACTTCACCCAGCGCGAGCGTGGTCCGGCCAAGGCCTCGACCACGGGCGTGGATCCGGTGCTGCTGCGCCCGATCGACGACCTCGAGCTGACCGTGCGTTCGGCCAACTGCCTCAAGGCCGAGAACATCTACTACATCGGCGACCTGATCCAGCGCACCGAGGTCGAGCTGCTCAAGACCCCGAACCTGGGCAAGAAGTCGCTCACCGAGATCAAGGAAGTGCTCGCCCAGCGCGGCCTTTCGCTCGGGATGAAGCTGGAGAACTGGCCGCCGGCCGGCCTGCAGCAGGGCATGCTGGGCTGAGGCCCGGAATTCACTTAAGGAAACACGACCATGCGCCACCAGAAATCCGGCCGCAAGTTCAGCCGCACCAGCGCCCATCGCGAAGCGATGTTCAGCAACATGGCTGCGTCCCTGATCAAGCACGAACTGATCCGTACCACCCTGCCCAAGGCCAAGGAACTGCGCCGCGTCGCCGAGCCGCTGATCACCATCGGCAAGACCGATGGCGTCGCCAATCGTCGCCTGGCCATGTCCCGCCTGCGTGACAAGGAAGCGGTGGGCAAGCTGTTCGTCGAACTCGGCCCGCGTTACCAGGCCCGCCCCGGCGGTTACCTGCGCATCCTCAAGTGCGGCTTCCGTCCGGGCGACAACGCCCCGATGGCCTACGTCGAACTGGTGGACCGCCCGCAGGCCGACGCCGAAGCCGCCGAATAAACCCGGCGCGCTGCAAGCCCCCCAGGACCCCGGCCCCGGCCGGGGTCCTGTGTTTCCGGGGTCCGGAACACCTGGCTGAACTTCGCGCCGCCGACGCGGTCGGTTAGGCTGTTCCCCTTGCCACGAAACCCCGACCGATGAACGCCAACCCTTTCGCCTGGAACTTCCGGGCCCAGTTCCTGACCGGTTTCGCGCTGTGCGTGGCGCTGCTGGCCTACGCGCTGTACGTGCAGTTCGGCATGCTGATGATGCCGTGCCCGCTGTGCATCCTGCAGCGCATCGCCTTCGCGGCCCTCGGCATCGTTTTCCTGGTGGGTGGCCTGCACGCGCCGAAGGGCAGGGTGGGGCGCGCGATCTACGGCCTGTTGGCCTTCATCCCGGCCGCGGCCGGCGCCGGCGTCGCGGCGCGCCACGTCTGGCTCCAGTCGCTGCCGCCCAGCGAAGTGCCGCTGTGCACGTCCATGGGCCTGGACTACATGGTCGAGGCCATGGGCCCGATGAGTGCCCTGGCCAAGGTGCTCGAGGGCTCGGGCGAATGCGCCAAGGTGGACTGGACCTTCCTGGGTCTCTCGATGCCGGCCTGGACCCTCGTCTGGTTCATCGGCCTGGCACTCGGCGTTCTCTGGGCGGGCTTCCGCCGCCGCTGAACCCGCTGGCCGCGCACCCGCGCTTCGCACGGCCTGCACGAGGCCCTGCATGCCCTGTGGCATGATGTTTCGTGCGACTTCTCACCGATGCTTTCCCTGGAAAACCCATGAGCTCCCCCGACCGCAGCCTGCAGACCGTCTCCGTCCCGTCCGACTGGACGCCGGCCGGCTGGCGCGCGCGGCCGGCCGCCCAGCAGCCGCGTTATCCGGACGAGGCCGCGCTGGCCGAAGTGGTCGGCGAGCTCAGCCGCCTGCCGCCGCTGGTGACCTCCTGGGAAATCCTGTCGCTGAAGAAGCAGCTGGCCGAAGCGCAGGAAGGCAAGCGCTTCCTGCTGCAGGGCGGTGACTGCGCCGAATCCTTCGCCGACTGCGAATCGGCCCTGGTCTCGAACCGCCTGAAGGTGCTGCTGCAGATGAGCCTGGTGCTCGTGCACGGCCTGCGCCTGCCGGTCGTCCGCGTGGGTCGCTTCGCCGGCCAGTACGCCAAGCCGCGTTCGGCCGACATGGAGGAGCGCGATGGTGTGTCCCTGCCGAGCTACCGCGGCGATTTCATCAACCAGCCCGAGTTCACCGCGCAGGCGCGCGTGCCGGACCCGCGGCGCATGGTGAAGGGCCACGCCCGTTCGGCGATGACGATGAACTTCGTTCGCGCGCTGGTCGACGGCGGTTTCGCCGACCTGCACCATCCCGAATACTGGGACCTGGGCTGGGTCGGCCATTCGCCGCTGTCGGATGAATACCGGGGCATGGTCGCCGCGGTCGGCGACGCGGTGCGCTTCATGGAAACCATTTCCGGCGACACCCTGCACAACCTCAACCGCGCGGATTTCTACACCTCGCACGAAGCCCTGCTGCTGCCCTACGAAGAGGCGCTCACGCGCCAGGTGCCGCGGCAGTGGGGCTGGTTCAACCTGTCCACCCATTTCCCCTGGATCGGCATGCGCACGGCGGCGATCGACGGCGCCCACGTCGAGTACTTCCGCGGCCTGCGCAATCCGGTGGCGGTGAAGATCGGCCCTTCGGTCACGCCCGACCAGTTGCTGCGCCTGGTGGATGTGCTCAACCCTTCGAACGAACCGGGCCGCCTGGCGCTGATACATCGCATGGGTGCGGCGCAGGTGGGCGAAAAACTGCCGCCGCTGCTCGATGCCGTGCGTCGCGAAGGGCACCGCGTGCTGTGGATCTGCGACCCGATGCACGGCAACACCGAGAGCACCAGCAACGGCTACAAGACCCGCCGCTTCGACAACATCCGCGGCGAGCTCGAGTCTGCGTTCGACCTGCACGCCGCCGCCGGGACCCGCCTGGGTGGCGTGCACCTTGAGCTGACGGGCGAAAACGTCACCGAATGCACCGGCGGCGCCAGGGAGCTCACCGACACCGACCTGGCCCGCGCCTACCGCTCGACCGTCGATCCGCGCCTGAACTACGAGCAGTCGCTGGAGATCGCGATGCTGATCGTGCGCAAGCAGGCCAGCCTGGCGGCGCCGGTCACGGCCTGACCGGCGCCATGCAGCGGGGCCCTCAGGCCCCTTGTGCCTGCGAATAGCCCGCCTTGCCACCGAAGGCGTAGAGGTTCTCCGTCTTGATGACGTCCAGTCCCGCCGCGGCGGCCCGTTCGAGCAGGCGGGCGAGCGACGTGCGGTCGAGTGTGCCGCCGGTGGCCGGGCGCAGGCGGCAACGCCAGTGGTCCGAGCACAGCGTCTGGCCGTGGCCGCCGGGATAGACGCGCACGCCGCGGTTGGTCACCAGTTCCAGCACGTATTCCGGGCCGGCGATGGCCTCGACTTGCTGCGCCAGTGCCCGGGGCGCACGGCCCGGGGCATCCCAGTGCAGGAAGACGTCGGTGCCCTCGAGCGTCTTTTCTTCCCGGACAGGCGCCGGGAACCGCGGCGCGGCAGCCGACGGGGCCGCCTGCCGCCCGCTCGCCTCCGGATACGCCACGGCCGGCAGGCGTTCGGGACGCAGGCCCAGCCGCGCGACCACCTCCTTGGCGAAGGCCTGGGTGCCGACGACGCGGGTATCGCGCTGCGCGGCCAGCTCCGAGGTCCGGATCCCGTCTTCCAGCGTCCGCAGCCAGGCATTGTGGATGGCGGTGGCCGGGCCCGGGCGGCCCAGGTGCACCAGCATCATCACCGCCGAAAGCAGCAGGCCCGACGGATTGGCGAGGTCGTGGCCGGCGATGTCCGGCGCCGAGCCGTGCACGGCCTCGAACATCGCCGCGTTGAAGCCGATGTTGGCCGAGGGGGCCAGGCCGATCGAGCCGGCCACTTCGGCGGCCACGTCCGACAGGATGTCGCCGTAGAGGTTGGGCGTCACGATCACGTCGAAGTCCCGCGGCCGGGTCGCCACGCGCGCCGTGCCGATGTCGATGATCATGTGCTCGTTGGCGATGTCGGGGTACTCACGCGCGACCTCGTCGAAGACGGCGTGGAACAGGCCGTCCGTGAGCTTCATGATGTTGTCCTTGGTCATGCACGTGACCTTGCGGCGGCCGTGCGTCCGCGCGTACTCGAAGGCGTGCCGCACGATGCGCTCGCATCCCGGTCGCGTGATCAGCTTCAGGCACTGCGTCACCTCGTGGGTCTGGCGGTGCTCGATGCCGGCGTAGGTGTCTTCCTCGTTCTCGCGCACCACGACCAGGTCCATGCGGGGGTGGGCGGCGGGCAGCACCGGGTGGTAGGCCACGCAGGGGCGGACATTGGCGAACAGGCCCAGCGTCTTGCGCAGGGTGACGTTCACGCTCTTGTAGCCACCGCCCTGGGGCGTCGCCAGGGGGGCCTTGAGCAGCACGCCGTGCATCGAGACCGCTTCCAGCGCCTCTGGCGCGATGCCTGCGGCGTGTCCGGATTCATAGGCCTTGAGGCCCAGCGGCACTTCGTGGAAAGTGAGGCCCGGGTCGGCGGCCGCCAGTACGCGGCGCGTGGCGGCCATGATTTCGGGTCCGATGCCGTCGCCTTCGGCGATCGCGACGGTGCGGGCGGGCAGGGGGCGGGGCAGGGCATCACCAGGCAAAGCTGACATACGTCCTCCTATACACGAAAAGAATGTCGTGACTATAAAAACAGGAAACAAAAGCCAGGTCAAGCCCCCGGAGGCAGGGGGCGGCTGGACCTTTCTCTCCAACCACACGCATGTGCTGGTGGCCCTGGCTGCCCAGCCGGGGGCGACCCTGCGTGAGGTGGCGGCATCCGTGGGCATCACCGAGCGCGCCGTGCAGCGCATCGTGGCCGAGCTCGAGGCCGCAGGCGCCCTGGTGCGTGAGCGCGAGGGACGGCGCAACCACTACCTCATCCAGCGCCGGCTCAGGCTGCGCCACCCACTCGAATCACACCGGACGATCGGGGAGTTGCTGGACCTGGTGGTGGCGGGGCGGTAGCGCCGCGCGGGCTCAGTCGGACGTGGGCAGGGTGGGGACGAACCCGGGCGGACGCCGTGCGTCCATGGCCTGCTCGAAGGCATAGGCGAAGGCCAGCAGCTCGCGCTCCGACCAGGCCGGGCCCATGAAAGCCAGCCCCAGCGGCAGGCCCCGCACCTCGCCCATCGGCACCGTCACGCTGGGCGTGCCGGCGACCGCCGCCACGCCGTAACCGGCGCCGCTGAAGTGGTCACCCAGCACCGGGTCGGTGGGCCAGGCGGGGCCGGTGGTCGGCGCGACCACCGCATCCAGGTCTTTGTCCCGCAGCAGCGCCAGCAGCCCTTCCTCACCCGCCAGCCGGCGGGCGTCGGCCCGTGCCTTGAGGTAGGCCGCATCCGTCAGTGGCCCCTTGGCCAGCGCCTGCTCGAGCAGCTCCTGGCCGAAGAAGGGCATGGCCGTGTCGGCGTTCTCCCGGTTCCATGCCACCAGCGCCTCGAGCGAGGCCACCGGGGCGCCACTGTCGGCGAGGTAGGTGTCCAGGCCGTCCTTGAACTCGTAGAGGAGCACTTCGAACTCGGCGCCGCCCCACTGCCGCCAGGTGGCGATTTCAACCGGGTCCACGATGTCGGCACCGGCCTCGCGCAGGACCTCCAGCGCCGCCTCGGTGGCCGCGTCCACGTCGGGGTGGTAACCCATGGCCTGGCGCAGCACGCCGATGCGCTTGCCGGCCAGGGCCCCCTTGTCCAGCCCCGCCAGGTAATCGGCCGTCTTTCCTTCGGCGGCGGCACCCGCCGGGTCGGCGGGATCGGCCACGGCCAGCACCGACAGCAGCGCCGCGGCATCGGCGACGGTGCGCGCCATCGGCCCGGCGGTGTCCTGGGAGATCGAGATCGGGATGATGCCGTCGCGGCTGGCCAGCCCGACGGTCGGCTTCAGCCCGACCAGGCCGTTCACCGCCGACGGACACAGGATGCTGCCGTCGGTTTCGGTGCCCACGCCCACCGTGGCCAGGCTGGCGGCGATGGCCGCGCCCGTGCCCGCGCTGGAGCCACAGGGATTGCGGTCGAGCACGTAGGGGTTGCGGGTCTGGCCACCGCGGCTGGACCAGCCCGAGGTCGACCGGGACGAGCGGAAGTTCGCCCATTCGCTCAGGTTGGTCTTGCCCAGGATGACCGCGCCGGCGTCGCGCAGGCGCGCCACCAGGAACGCGTCGTCGGCGGGACGGTGCCCGGCGAGGGCCAGGGAGCCGGCGGAATTGACCATGCCGGCGGCATCGATATTGTCCTTGAGCAGCACCGGGATGCCGTGCAGCGGACCACGAACCTTGCCGGCGGCGCGCTCGGCATCCAGGGCCCCGGCCTGGGCCAGGGCGTCAGGCGCCAGCTCGATGACCGCATTGAGCCTCGGGCCGTCGTCGTCGATGGCGGCGATGCGATCCAGGTAGGCCTGGGTCAGCTGCCGTGAACTGAGCTCGCCGCTGGCCATGCGCTGGCCGGCGTCGGCCACGTCCAGCTCGACCACGTCGAGCGTCGGCACGTCGGCGGCCGGCGCCCCAGGCGCCTCGGGGGCCTCGGTGGCCGGCCCGCAGGCGGCAAGCAGCAACAGTAGGGGCAGGAGAAAGGCAGGGCGCATGGCTGGCTCCGGGGTGATCCCGGGAGTCTAGCCAAGGCGGGCGGGAGCGGCGTGATGGCTTGGCGGGCAGCCGGGGGAATGGTTCCCGTGGCCGAAAAAAAACGCCCCGGGATGCCGGGGCGTTTTCGTGTCCGACCAGCCCGCGCGAAATCAGCCGCGCGAGGCCTTCTTGCGGTCGTTCTCGGTGCGGTGCTTCTTGCGCAGCCGGATCGCGAGCGGGGTGATCTCGACCAGCTCGTCATCGTCGATGAACTCCAGCGCCTGCTCGAGCGAGAACTTGACCGGCGGGATCAGGCCTTCGTCCTTGTCGGTGCCCGAGGCGCGGAAGTTGGTGAGCTGCTTGCCGCGCAGGGCGTTGACGGTGAGGTCGTTGTCCTTGGCGTGGATGCCGACGATCTGGCCTTCGTAGATTTCCTCGCCGGGCTCGACCATCAGGCGGCCGCGTTCCTGCATCGCGATCTGCGCGTAGGCCGGCGACGGACCGGTGCCGTTGGAAATCAGCACGCCGTTCTGGCGCTGGCCGATCTCGCCCTCGGCCTTCGGCGCGTAGTGGTCGAAGACGTGGAAGAGCAGGCCGGTGCCGGCGGTGATCGTGCGGAACTCGGTCTGGAAGCCGATCAGGCCACGGGCCGGGATGATGAAGTCGATGCGCACGCGGCCCTTGCCGTCCGGCTCCATGTTCTGCAGGATC
>CAXAYM010000024.1:0-13141 GCA_963973175.1 uncultured Arenimonas sp. | reverse complement strand
GCATGGCGGTCAGCGTGGCCAGCCTGGGCATGAGCCCGGACATGTTCCTGCAGCGCCTGCAGGACACCATGGAAATGCGCCACTTCTGGGTGGGCGTGTCCAAGGCGCCCATCTTCGCGATGGTCATTGCGCTGATCGGCTGCCTCGAAGGTTTCCAGGTGCAGGGCACGGCCGAATCGGTCGGTGAACGCACGACGTCCTCGGTGGTGCAGACGATCTCGCTGGTGATCCTGCTCGACGCCTTCGCGGCCATGTTCTTCATGGAGATGAACTGGTGACCGACGAGACCATCGACACGTCGGCCCCGGCCATCCGCGTGCGCGGCCTGCGCAACAGCTTCGGCGAACAGGTCGTGCACGACAATCTCGACCTGGACGTCGAACGCGGCGAGATCATCGGCGTGGTCGGTGGCTCGGGCACCGGCAAGTCGGTGCTGATGCGCGCCATCCTGGGCCTGCGCCCGCCGCAGGCCGGCAACATCGAGGTGCTGGGCGTGGACGCGCTGTCCGACCGCGCCCGCGAATCGGGCCTGATCGAGCGCAACACCGGCGTGCTCTACCAGAACGGCGCCCTGTTCTCGTCCCTGTCGGTGGCCGAGAACGTGTCCGTGCCGCTGAAGGAGCACTATCCCGAGCTGCCCGAGGACATGATCCACGACCTGGCCATGCTCAAGATTCGCATGTCCGGTCTGGGCGAAGAAGCCGGTACGAAGCTGCCTTCGCAGCTCTCGGGCGGCATGCGCAAGCGCGCGGCGCTGGCCCGGGCCCTGGCCCTGGACCCGGCGCTGCTGTTCCTCGACGAACCCACCGCCGGCCTCGACCCGATCGGCGCCGCGGCCTTCGACGAGCTGATCAAGACCCTGCAGCGTGCGCTGGGCCTGACCGTTTTCCTCATCACCCACGACCTCGACACCCTGTACGCCATCTGCGACCGTGTCGCCGTGCTGGCCGACAAACGTGTCCTGGTCAATGCCCCGCTGGCCGAGGTCGAGAAATTCGACCACCCGTGGGTGCAGGAATATTTCCACGGCCCGCGCGGACGCGCCGCGCAGGCCGCCCTGGCCAAGGAGGCTTGAGATGGAAACCCGCGCCAACCATGTGCTCATCGGCGCCTTCACGCTCGGCGTGTGTGTGTTCGCAGTGCTGTTCGCGCTGTGGATGGCCAAGTACACCACCGAGAAGGCCTACGCCGAATACGACATCGTCTTCCAGGAAGCCGTCACCGGCCTGAGCACGGGCAGCCAGGTGCTGTACTCGGGCATCAGCGTCGGCGAGGTCCGCGACCTGTCGCTGATGAAGGACGACCCGCGCAAGGTCGTCGCCCGCGTGCGGCTCTCGGCCGACACGCCGGTGCGCACCGACACCCGTGCCAAGCTCACCATGACCGGCCTCACCGGCGTGGCGGTGATCCAGCTCAGCGGCGGCAGCCCCGGTGCGCCCCGGCTCGAGGGCGGCATGGGCAAGGACGTGCCGGTGATCCAGACCGAACCTTCGGCCCTGCAGAACATCGCCGCCACCGCCAACGAAATCGTCGAGCGGATCAACCGTCTGCTCAGCGACGCCAACGTCGAACGCATCACCCGCAGCCTGGACCAGCTCGACCAGGTGACCGGCTCGATCGCCGCCGAGCGCGAGGAAATCTCCGCCCTGATCCGCAACGCGCGCGCCGCGAGCGAAAAGCTCGACGCCACCCTGGCCAATGCCAACCAGACCATCACCAACCTCGACCAGGGCCTGGTGCAGCAGCTGCCGCCGCTGGTGGAAAAACTCGACGCCACGCTCAGCCAGCTTGAGTCGGCCAGCAAGAACGCCAACGGCATCCTCGCCGAGAACCGCGACTCCTGGGCCGAGTTCAGCCAGGACGGACTGGGCCAGGTGGGTCCGACCATGCGACAGCTGCGTGGCCTGATCCGCGAGATCGACGACTTGGCCAACAAGCTCGAGAACAACCCGGCCGGCTACCTGCTGGGCCGCGAAGAACCCGAGGAGTTCGAACCATGATGCCTTCCCTGCGTTTCGCCCCGGTGGCCGCGCTGCTGCTGTTGGCGGGCTGCACCGCGATCGGCGGCCCCAAGACCGAAGTCAGCATCTATGCCCCCGAGTCGCGCATCCAGGCCGACCCGGCCTGGCCGACGGTGGACTGGCAGCTGACCATCGGCACGCCCGACACCCACGCCCTGCTCGACTCCCAGCGCATCGCCGTGCGGCCGACGCCCGACCGCCTGCAGACCTACAAGGGCGCCCGCTGGGCCGACACGGCGCCGGAAATGGTGCAGCTGGCGCTGGTCGAAGCCTTCGAGGACTCCGGCCGGATCCAGGCGGTCAGCCGCTGGGGCGCCGGGCGCGGCGACTTCGGCCTGTACACCGACCTGCGCGCCTTCGAGACCATCTACGAGGGCGGCACGCCGAAGGTCGTCATCGAGATCCAGGCGCGGCTGGTGAAACACCGCGGCAGCGGTGGCCTGGTCGCGGCGCGTCGCTTCCGCACCGAGGTCGCGCCCAGCGGTGCCGAGATCGAACCGGTGGTAGCGGCCTTCGGTGAAGCGCTGGCGAGCATCAATGCCGACATCGTCGGCTGGTCGCTGGTCGAGGGCGCGCGGGCGATCAGCGAGTCCGGGGAAGAATCCGCCGGAAAGTAAGATTGATGCGCGGCGCGACCGGCCGCGCGGTGCGCGGCAGCGCGTGTTTCCAGTCGGCCTGGGTGTCGCCCTTCATCAGCAGCAGGCTGCCGTGCCCGAGCGGAAGTTCGTATTTGCGTTCCGGCTCGCGCCGGTGCCGGAAGACGAATCGCCGGGTGCCGCCGAGGCTGAGCGAAGCAATCACCGGACGCGGGCCCAGCTCGGGCTCGTCGTCGCTGTGCCAGCCCATGGCGTCGCGTCCCTCGCGGTAGAGGTTGGCCAGCACGCTGTTCATCGCCACGCCCGCCGCCTCGTCGATGCGCGGTCGCAGCGCCTGCAGCATCGCCGGCCAGGGCCGCGGCTCGAAGCGCGCGCCCGAATACACGTAGCCGGTGCCCGGGTCGCCGATCCAGCAGCTCAGCCGCGGCGAGTCCACCCACCGCCCGAACATGCGGATCCGATGCACTTCCCACGGCACCTGCTCCAGCAGCCCGGCCAGCAAGGCATCCGCCTCGTTGGCCGCCAGCCACGCCGGCAGCAGGCTCGCATCAGGAACGGGAGCGTCGGACACGGGATGGCGCGGGTCGGAAACTATTCCCCGGTATCCGCGACCGACGCCAGCACGCCGCCGAGTTCAAGCAGGCGCAGGTCGCTGCCCGGGGCGCCGACGAGTTGCAGGCCCAGGCCGTCGGGCAGCGGCAGGCTCAGCGCCGGGCAGCCGGCCAGCGAGGCCAGTGCGGTGAGGTCGGCCAGGTGGGCCGGTTCGGCCGAGCCCCAGGCCGGCGGCGCGGTCGACACGGTCGGCAGCAGCAGCACGTCGAACTGTTCGAACAGGCGCCGCACCTTCACGATGTGGCCGTCGAGGCGGCGATGGGCACGCGCCGCGTCAGCGGCCGACTTGCGCTGGGCGAACGCCAGCAGGTCCTTCAGGCGTCCGGAGGCACCGCCCAGGCGAGGTTCGTGGGCGGCCAGGATTTCCGCCTCCATCAGCAGCAGCGCCGCGCGGCGGGTTTCGGCGACCTCGAGCGGGGCGACTTCCAGCGCCACCGGCAGCGCGCTGCCGAAGACGGGCGCCACGCGCGCCATCAGCGCGCTGAAGTTCTCGACGACCGTCGCATCGGCGCCCATCGCCGCGAGATCGGTCACCACGCCGGCCTTGAGCTCGCCCGGCACCCAGTCCGGCGGCGCCAGCGGCACCCGCCGCTTGCGCGAGCGCGGATCGCCGGCGTCGTAGCCGGCCAGCACCGGCAGCACCAGGCCGACGTCCTGCACGGCACGGGTCAGCAAACCGGGGCAGTCGAGCCGGCGCAGGGCCGACGCCATGCCGCGGGCGCTGAGTTCGCCCAGCGTCGGCTTGTGGCCGACCAGGCCGCAGAACGCCGCCGGGATGCGCGTCGCGCCCAGGGTGTCGACGCCCAGCGCCACCACCGCGTGGCCCGCGGCCAGGGCCGCGGCGGAGCCGCCGGAGGCGCCGCCGGCGGCGCGGTCGGGAAGGCGCGGATTGCGCACGTCGCCATGATGCGGATTGCGTCCGACCGTGCCGAACGCGACTTCGTCTAGGTTGGTCTTGCCCAGGAAGATGGCGCCGGCGCCGCGCAGCCGGCGAACCACCTGGGCGTCCTCGCTGGCCAGGCCCGGATGGCCGGGCAGGCCCAGCCCGGTGGGCATGCCGGCGATGTCGAAGGCGTCGGTGATCGCGATCGGCACGCCGTCCAGGCGGCCCAGCGGCTTGCCCTCGGCGCGGCGGTCGTCACTGGCGCGGGCGGCGGCGATGGCCCCGGCCGAATCGACCCAGGTCCAGGCATTGAGGTGGCCGTCGCGCGCGATCGCCGCCAGGCAGGCGCCGGTCAGCGCCTCGCTGGTGGTTTCACCGCGGGCCAGGGCGTGCAGCACGCGGTACAGGGGGGCCTGGCGCAGGTCGTCGGGGCTGGCGGTCATGCGCGCATGATTCCGTGGCTTGACTGGCCCCGCAGTGTCCTTGATTGCCCGCCCGTCGGCAAACCGGGACAATCCGGGCATGAGCGTATGGAGGCAACCCGGATGAGTGAGCGTGACGTGATGGAATACGACGTGGTGACCGTCGGTGCCGGCCCTGCCGGCCTGGCCTTCGCCATCCGGCTCAAGCAGCTCAAACCGGACCTGTCGGTTTGCGTCATCGAAAAGTCCTCGACCATCGGCGCCCACATCCTCTCGGGCGCGGTCATCGAACCCGGCCCCCTGGACGAGCTGCTGCCCGGCTGGCGCGACAACCCGCCGCCGGTCTGCGTGCCGGCCACCGAAGACGAATTCTGGTACCTCACCAAAACCGGCGGCAACAAGTTCCCGGTGATCCCGCCGGGCATGTCCAACCACGGCAACTTCATCGTCTCGCTGGGCGCGATGTGCGCCTGGCTGGCGCCCCAGGCCGAGGCCCTGGGCGTGGAGATCTACCCGGGCTTCGCCGCCGCCGAAACCCTGTTCGACGACGCCGGCGCGGTCTGCGGCGTGCGCATCGGCGACATGGGCGTGGCCAGGGATGGGTCGCACAAGGCCGGTTACACCCAGGGCATCGACATCCGGGCAAAGGTGACCGTGATGGCCGAAGGCGCGCGCGGCCACCTGACCAAGCAGCTGATCCGCAAGTTCGGCCTGGACGCGGAATCGGACCCGCAGAATTATTCCATCGGCATCAAGGAGCTCTGGCAGCTGCCTGCCGGGCGCGTGCAGCCGGGCAGGATCTTCCACAGCTTCGGCTGGCCGGCGGACAGCAAGACCTACGGTGGCAGCTTCATCTACCACCTGGACAAGGACCGCGTCGCCATCGGCTACGTGTCCGGCCTCGATTACCGGGATCCGGAGTACAAGCCCTACGAGGCCTTCCAGCAGTTCAAGCACCATCCGAAGGTGAAGCCGCTGCTCGAAGGCGGCGAGATCCTCAGCGCCGGCGCGCGCGCCATCGTCACCGGTGGCTGGCAGTCGCTGCCGAAGGTGGAAATGCCCGGCGCCCTGCTGATCGGCGACACCGCCGGCCTGCTCAACGTGCCCAAGGTGAAGGGCACCCACCAGGCGATCCGCAGCGGCATGCTCGCGGCCGAACACCTGGCCGGCCAGGACGCCCCCGCCGCCGCCGGCTTCGACGCGAAACTGCGCGCCTCGCCGGTGATGGCCGAACTGCGCAAGGTCCGCAACATCAAGCCCGGCTTCAAGAAGGGCCTGTGGTTCGGACTGGTCAACTCGGCCTGGGAAACCGCCACCGCCGGGCTGTCGCCCTGGACCTGGCGCTGCCACCCGGACTGGAGCGCGCTGCAAAAGCTCGACGAGGCCGAGAAGCCGCTGCGTGACTACGTCGACCGCACGCTGCCGCCGCGCGACCGCCTGGCCGGCGTCTATTTCGCCGCCACCGAACACGACGAGGACCAGCCGGTGCACCTGCAGATCGCCGACCCCGACGTCTGCATCACCCGCTGCGCCGAGGAGTACGGCAACCCCTGCCAGCGCTTTTGCCCGGCCGGCGTCTACGAGATCGTCGAGGACGACAAGGGCAAGCGCCTGCAGATCAACGCCGCCAACTGCGTGCACTGCAAGACCTGCGACATCAAGGACCCCTACCAGATCATCAACTGGGTGACGCCGGAAGGCGGCGCCGGTCCGAACTACCAGAACCTGTGAAGCTCGCCCTCGCCACCGCGATCGCGGCCCTGTCCCTCGACGAGGACCTGGCGCCGCTGCAGCAGGCCTGCCTGGCTGCGGGCATCGACGCCCAGGTGCTGGCCTGGGACGACCCCACCGTCAGCTGGTCGCGCTTCGACGCGGTGCTGCTGCGGTCGACCTGGGACTACATGGACCGGCTGCCGGAATTCCTGGCCTGGTGCGATCGCGTGGCGACGCAGTCCCGGCTCTGGAACCCGCCCGACGTGGTGCGCTGGAACACCGACAAGCGTTACCTCGGCGACCTGGCCGCGCGCGGCCTGCCGGTGATCGAAAGCCACTTCCTGGCGCCCGGCGACGACCCGGCCTCGCTGCCCGACCTGGACGAGTTCGTGGTCAAGCCGACGGTGGGCGCGGGCTCGCGCGACGCCCAGCGTTACCAGCGCGGCGAACGCGAGGCCGCCATCGGCCACGTGCGCCGGCTGCTCGACGCCGGCCGGCACGTGCTGGTGCAACCCTACCTGCACGCGGTGGACGAACACGGCGAAACCGCGCTGCTGTTTTTCGACGGCGCCTTCAGCCATGCCATCCGCAAGGCGCCGCTGCTGCGCCGCGGCGAGGGTCCGACCCGGGCGCTGTTCAAGGCCGAACACATCCAGCCGCGCGAACCCTCCGACGCCGAACTCGCGCTGGCCGCCAGCGTCCTGGCCAGCCTGCCCTTCGACACCCTGGCCTACGCCCGCGTGGACCTGCTGCCCTCGCCCACCGGCCCGCAGCTGCTCGAGCTGGAACTGACCGAACCGTCGGTCTTCCTGCCCTATGGCGACGGCAGCGCGGCGCGATTCGCGCGGGTGCTTGCCCGGCGGCTGGGAGCCGCCTGATGGCAGGCGCCATGCCGGATGGGACCGGCATCGCGGTCGTGGTGCCCTGCTACCGGGTCACCCGGCACGTGCTGCCCCTGCTTGCGGCCATCGGCCCCGAGGTCGAACGCATCTACTGCGTCGACGATGCCTGCCCGGAAGGCAGCGGCGACCACATCGAGGCCGGCACCGAGGATCCGCGCGTGGTCGTGCTGCGGCATGCGCAGAACCAAGGCGTCGGTGGCGCCACGCTCACGGGTTACCGGCAGGCGATCGCCGACGGCGCCCGGGTCATCGTGAAGATCGACGGCGACGGACAGATGGACCCCGCCCTGCTGCCGGCTTTCGTCGCACCGATCCTCGCCGGCGAAGCCGACTACACCAAGGGCAACCGTTTCTGGGACCTCGGCCAGGTGCGCGCGATGCCCCTGGTGCGGCGAGTCGGCAACCTCGGCCTGAGTTTCATGGCCAAGGCGAGCACCGGCTACTGGGACATTTTCGATCCCACCAACGGCTACACGGCGGTGCACGCCGGGCTGGCGGCGCGGCTGCCGCTCGATCGCATCAGCCGGCGCTACTTCTTCGAATCCGACCTGCTCTTCCACCTGAACCTGCACCGGGCCAGCGTGGTGGACGTGCCGATGACCGCCCGCTACGGCGACGAGACCAGTCACCTGAACGCAGGCCGGGCGCTGTTCGAGTTCCCCGTGCGGCATGCCCGCAATGCCCTGCGCCGGATCTTCTACAACTATTTTTTCCGCGACATGTCCGTGGGCTCGATCGAACTTCTGGCGGCTCTGGCCCTGCTGGGGTTTGGCGGCGTCTTCGGCGGGCTGCACTGGTGGGAGTCGGCTCGCGCCGGCGTCGCCACGCCGGTGGGCACGATCATGGTCGCCACGGTGGCGGTGATCAGCGGCCTGCAGTTCCTGCTGGCCTTCATCAGCTACGACGTTTCCTCGGTGCCCCGGCGGCCGGTGCACCGCGCGCTCAATCGAGCAGGCGGTCGATGACGCGTTTCGCCATCGCCTCGGCCGACTCCACGCCGCCAGCCAGGTGGATTTCGGGATTCTCCGGCGCCTCGTAGGGTGAGTCGATGCCGGTGAAGTTCTTGATCTTGCCGGCGCGGGCCTTGGCGTAGAGCCCCTTCACGTCGCGGCGTTCGGCTTCCGCCAGCGGCGTGTCGACGAAGACCTCGATGAACTCGCCCTCCGGGAACATCTCGCGCGCCATGCGCCGCTCGGCGCGGAAGGGCGAGATGAAGCTCACCATCACGATCAGGCCGGCGTCGGTCATCAGCCGAGCGACTTCGGCGACGCGGCGGATGTTCTCGACGCGGTCCTCGTCGGTGAAGCCCAGGTCCTTGTTCAGGCCGTGGCGCACGTTGTCGCCGTCGAGCAGGTAGGTGTGGTAGCCCTTCGCCAGCAGCTGCTTTTCCACCAGGTTGGCGACGGTGGACTTGCCCGCGCCCGACAGGCCGGTGAACCACAGGCAGCGCGGCGACTGGCCCTTGATGCCGGCGCGCGCCGCCTTGTCCACTTCCAGCGGCTGCCAGTGGATGTTGGCCGCGCGCCGCAGCGCGAAGTCCAGGGTGCCGGCGGCGACGGTGGCGTTGTTCTGCCGGTCGACCAGGATGAAACCGCCCAGCGTCCGGTTGTCGCGGTAGGCCTCGAAGGGGATGGCCTGGTCCAGGCCGAGGTTGCAGTAGGCGACCTCGTTGAGCTCGAGCGACTTGGCCGCGAGTTCGGCCTGGGTGTTCACGTCCACCTTGTGCTTGATCTCGGTGACCTGGGCGCTGACGGTGCGGGCGCCGATCTTGAGCCAGTAAGGCCGGCCCGGCAGCAGCGGCGCGTCGCCCATCCACAGCAGGTGCGCCGCGAACTGGTCGGCGACCTGCGGGGCGCGGTCGGCGGCCGCGATCACATCGCCGCGGCTCACGTCCACCTCGTCGGCCAGCACCAGGGTGATCGCCTGCCCGGCGACCGCCCTGGGCAGGTCGCCGTCCGCGGTGACGATGCGCGCCACGGTCGAACGCCGGCCCGAGGGCAGCACCACGACGGCGTCGCCCGGCATGGTTTCACCTGCGGCCACGCTGCCGGCGAAGCCGCGGAAGTCCTGGTTCGGCCGGCAGACCCACTGCACCGGCAGCCGGAAGCCCACCTCGCTGCCGTCGCGGCGCGCGTCCACGGTTTCGAGATGTTCGAGCAGGCTGGGGCCGGCGTACCAGGGCATCGCCGCCGAGGTGCTGGTCATGTTCTCGCCCTTCAGGGCCGACAGCGGGATGGCCTGCACGTGCGGGATGCCGAGCTGCTTCGCCAGCTCCGCGTAACCGGCCACGATCTCATCGAAGACGGCCTGGTCGTAGTCCACCAGGTCCATCTTGTTGACCGCCAGCAGCACGTGGCGGATGCCCAGCAAGGACACGATGTAGCTGTGCCGGCGGGTCTGCGTCAGCAGGCCCTTGCGGGCGTCCACCAGCACCACCGCCAGGTCGGCCGTGGAGGCGCCGGTGGCCATGTTGCGGGTGTACTGCTCGTGGCCCGGGCAGTCGGCGACGATGAACTTGCGGCGGTCGGTGTCGAAGAAGCGGTAGGCCACGTCGATGGTGATGCCCTGCTCGCGTTCGGCGGACAGGCCGTCGACCAGCAGCGCAAAGTCGATCGCCTCGCCCTGGGTGCCATGGCGCCGGCTGTCGGCCTCGAGCGCGGCGACCTGGTCGTCGAACAGGCGCTTGGTGTCGTGCAGCAGCCGGCCGATCAGCGTGGACTTGCCGTCGTCGACGCTGCCGCAGGTGATGAAGCGCAGCAGGCCCTTGGTTTCATGCTGGCGCAGGTAATCCGCGACCAGCGAGGAACTTGTAGGAGCGCCTTCAGGCGCGAAGCCTTTGCCTTCGGCAATGGAAAGATTCGCGCCTGAAGGCGCTCCTACAGGCAGGGTTGGCTTGTTGGTGGCCATCAGAAATAGCCCTCCTGCTTCTTCTTTTCCATCGACGCCGACGGATCCTGGTCGATCACCCGGCCCTGGCGTTCGGAGGTGGTGGCGACCAGCATCTCGGCGATGATCGCCTCGAGCGTATCGGCCTCGGACTCGATCGCGCCGGTGAGCGGGTAACAGCCGAGCGTGCGGAAGCGGACCTTGCGCATCTGAGGTTTCTCGCCGTCGCGCAGCGGCAACCGCTCGTCGTCGACCATGATCAGCGCGCCATCGCGTTCGACCACCGGCCGCTCGGCCGCGAAGTACAGCGACGGCACCGGGATCTTCTCGCGGAAGATGTAGAGCCAGACATCAAGCTCGGTCCAGTTCGAGATCGGGAAAACCCGCACGCTCTCGCCCTTGTGGATGCGGGCGTTGTACAAGTCCCACAGCTCGGGCCGTTGCGTTTTCGGATCCCAGCGGTGCTGGGCGTTGCGGAACGAGAACACGCGCTCCTTGGCCCGGGATTTTTCCTCGTCGCGCCGGGCGCCGCCGATCGCGGCATCGAAGGCCCACTGGTCCAGCGCCTGCTTGAGCGCCTGGGTCTTCATCACGTCGGTATGCACGGTGGCGCCGTGGGTGACCGGGCTGACGCCCTGGGCCTTGCCCTCGGGATTGGTGTGCGTATGCAGCGTCACGCCGGTTTCGGCGGCGCGGCGGTCGCGGAAGGCGATCATCTCGCGGAACTTCCAGCCGGTGTCCACGTGCAGCAGCGGAATCGGCGGCCGCGCCGGCGCGAAGGCCTTCACCAGCAGGTGCAGCAGCACCGAGCTGTCCTTGCCCACCGAGTACAGCATCACCGGGTTGCGGAACTCGGCCGCCACCTCGCGCAGGATGTGGATGGACTCGGCTTCGAGGCGGTCGAGGTGGGACAGGCGGTCGGCAGGGGTCATTTCGCGGCTTTGGGCGGCATCAGGGGGAGTATAGACAGGCGGGCCCGGCGACTAGAACGGGAAGAACCGCGGTATCAGCCACAGCGTCACCAGGCCCACGACCAGCGACAGCGGCCCACCCAGGCGCACGTAGTCACCGAAGCGGTAGCCGCCGGGGCCGTAGACCATCAGGTTGGTCTGGTAACCGATGGGGGTCATGAACCCCGCCGAGGCGCCAATCATCAGCGCGATCACGAAAGGCATCGGGCTCACGCCCAGCTGGCCGGCGACGCCCACGGCAATCGGGAAAATCAGGATCGCCGCCGCATTGTTGGTCAGCAGCTCCGTGAACACCACCGCCATCACGTAAACCAGCACCAGGCTGGCGAAGGGATCGGATCCTGCCAGCCCGCCCAGCCCCGAGGCCACCGCCGCGGCGACGCCGGTGCGGTCCACCGCCGCGCCCAGCGCGAACGAGCAGGCGATCACCAGCAGCAGGCGCAGGTCCAGGCTGCGCCAGAGCTCCTTGAGCTTCACGCAGCGGGCCAGCACCACCGCCACCGCGGCGCCCACCGCAGACCACAGGATCGGCAGGCCCAGCAGGGAATTGGCCGCCACCATCGCGCCCAGGATGCCCAGGGTCGTCACCGCCCGGCGGCGATCCACCGGACGTTCGCCGTCGAGCAGGGTCACCATCAGGAAGTCCGACGCCGTGCCAAAGCGGGCCGTGAACTCCGGCTCGGTCTCCACCAGCAGCGTGTCGCCCGCCTGCAGCACCACGTCGCCGGGTTTCTGGTGCAGGCGCTGGCCGTGGCGGTTGACCGCGATCACCACGGCACCATAACGGTCGCGGAAGGCCGATTCGCGCAGCGTCTGGCCCACCGCCGGCGAAAACCGCGACAGCACCAGCTCGGCCAGGTGGCGCTTGCCGCTGACGGTATCGAGCTTGAACCACTGGTCGGTCGCCGGGCGCAGGCCCGGGATGCGACGCAGCTCGCGCACCGCGTCGGTGCCGCCGACGAAAACCAGGCGGTCGCCTGAGCGCAGCACCGTGTCGGGACTCACCGCCGACAGCAGGTCGCGTTCGCGCGAGAGTTCGATCAGGAAGCTGCCCCTGAGATGGCGCAGGCCGGCCGTGGCGACCGTCTTGCCGGCCAGGCCACCGCCTTCGGTGACCAGCATCTCCACCGCGTATTCCTTCGCGTCCTGGGCGGCCTGGTCGAAGGCCGAGCGCCGCAGCGGCAGCAGCCAGCGGCTGGCGATCGCCAGGTACAGCAGGCCCGCCAGCAGCACCGGAAAGGCCACCGGGAAAGGATCGAACATGCTCATCGCCGGCAGCCCGTGCGCCACCACCAGGCCGGCCACGATCAGGTTGGTGCTGGTGCCCAGCAGCGTGCACATGCCGCCCAGGATGGTGGCGTAGTTCATCGGCAGCAGCAGCTTGGACGGCGCCACGCCGCTGGCGCGGCTCCAGTTCTCGACCGCCGAGGTCAGCGTGGCCACGATCGGCGTGTTGTTCACGAAGGCGCTGAGCACGCCGGCCAGGCCCGACAGCCGCAGCCGCGCCCGCAGTTCGCCGCGCGGGGGTCCCAGCACGCCGCGGCCGATCCAGTGGATGGCGCCGGTGCTGCGCAGCGCGGCCACCAGCACGAACAGCACCGCCACCGTCAGCACGCCCGGGTTCCAGAAGCCTGCCAGGGCCTGGACCGGGGTCAGCACGCCGCTGAGCATCAGCAGGCCCGCGGCGCCGGCCAGCACCTTGTCCGGGCCCAGACGGCCCCACCAAAGCAGGCCCAGCGTGGCCAGGACCACGCCGATCGTCAGCCACGCCTGCCAGCCCAAGCCCGCCACCATACGGTCCACCGCCCCCCTGCACGCCCCCGGCACCAGCGGCCAAGGTAGAATCGACGATTCTACTTGCGGGCGCTCCCCACGGGCGCCCACCGGAACGGAGCGCAACGTTTATGAAGATTCTGGTCGGTTACAAGCGGGTGGTGGACTACAACGTCCGCATCCAGGTCAAGCCCGACGGCTCGGGCGTGGTCACGGACGGCGTGAAGCTCTCCGCCAACCCCTTCGACGACATCGCCCTGGAAGAGGCCCTGCGCCTGCGGGACAAGGGCGTGGCCACGGAAGTGGTCGTGGCCACCATCGGCCCGGCCGACTGCCAGGCGCACCTGCGCAACGGCCTGGCC